>NZ_JAAGPH010000026.1:0-69856 GCF_017104705.1 Burkholderia sp. Se-20373
GCATGTCGTCCATCGAGTCCATGCCGGCCATGCCGGCGTGACCGGCATGCTGCGCCCACGCGGCGCGCGCGAACAGCGACGCGGCCGCGACACCGATGGCGCGCGACAGGAAGGTTCTCCGTATCATGAAATCGCTCGTTTCCGCAGTCGTTGCCGCTGCCGCCCTGTCCGCTTCGTTTGGCGCATTCGCTCAAAGCACCGTGACCCGCGCTCAAGTGCGCAACGAACTGGTCCAGCTCGAACAAGCCGGCTACAAGCCGGGCGTGGCAAGCCCGTACTACCCGAACGACATCCAGAGCGCCGAAGCGCGTGTTCATGGTGCCGACACCAGCGGCTACGGCGCACAACCGGCTCCGGCCGTCCACTCGGGCGCCCCGGCCGCATCGTCGAACGCTCGCGACTCGATCTTCTTCGGCCAGTAAGCCGATGCGCCCTCGGCGGGCGCCGCGCGTCGCGCGATGAAGAAATATCCGGACGAGCCCCCTTGCGGGGCTCGTCCGTTTTTATGAAACGCATACCTCCGCCGCCCGGCAACGGGTGGCTTCGCCCGGGCGCCTGGCGTCCGGGTGTTTTTTCATCTGCGAGGGATGCGTACGAGCAGGACGAAACCGCGCGCGCCCGTCAGCGCGGCGCAGCCGCAACCGGCACCGACCGCGACAGTACGCGCCACCGCGACAGCAGTTCGTCGCGATCGATGTAGCAGCCCTGCAAGTGCCGGCGTCCGGTAGACGGATCGAACTCCGTACGCGCGTGCATCACGCGGCGGTTGTCGAACGCCCACATGTCGCCCGCCCGCAGCCGGCGCTGCACGCGAAAGCGCGGCTCGCGCGCCAGCGCGAGAAACCGCCGGTACGCACGATAGACGGCGGCGACCGAGCCGGCCGGCGCATCGAGCGGCCCGCGCAGGAAGTTCGCGACGCGCACTTCCGTCACATTGCCGCGCGCGTCGAGCCCGATCACCGGCGCCGAGCAGCGGTAGTCGCTGTTCGCACTCTTGTTCCAGAACTCGAACGGCGTCGACGCGAGTTGGTCGAAATCCGCCGGATGCTCGCGCCGCAGCGCATCGGCCAGCGCGAAGCCGTCGAGGAACACGCTGTCGCCGCCAGTCGCGTCGTTCGCGAGGCAATGCAGGAACTGCACGCCCGGCTGCAGCTCGCGGGTCGGCAGGTCGGTGTGCGGCGGCAGGTTCAGCGACGTATACGCATTGCTGTCCGGACGCGGCTTTGATTCGACGTCGAACAGCACACCGAAATTGCTTTCGCGGATCAGGCCGATGCGGCGCGCGATCTCGTCGACGCGGCCGCGCTCGGCCGGCACGCCTTGGACGAGCGTCAGCCCCGTGCGCTGCAACGCGGCGAGCCACACGAGCAATGCGCGGTCGTCCTCCATCACGTCGCGCCACGCGAACACGCCGATGGCCGTCGCGTCGTCACCGGCCCACACGTGCCGCCCGTGCGCGGCCTGCCGCTCCGCGCGCGACGCGTCGTCGTAGGCATGCGCACGCAACCAGCCCGGCGACCACGCGCTGCGATGTCCGTCATTCCACTCGACATGCAGCGCGCCGTCGGTTTCGACGTGCACCGTGAGCGCGGAGAGATCCTCGCGCGCATCGGCGATCTCGAACACCTGTTCACGCGTGACGGCATGCACGCACGCGGAACACGCGCAGTTGTCGCGCAGCCAGTCGAAATGAAACGGCGATCGTCGTGTGTCGCTCCATTCGACGTCCACCGCGCCATCGCCAATCGTCGCCGCCGCAATGGCTGCGTCGCCCGAAAACGTCCGCCAGTCCTCGATACGGTGTTGCGCTGCCTGCATCGTTGCCTCCCGGAAACGCCCGCTACGCGTGTGGTGCGAGCAGAAACCCGCCGACCGTCCGGTGCAGCCGCGCCGCCTGCGGGCTCGTTCCGAGCGCCCGCCAGCAGCCGTGCACCAGCCCCTCTCCCATCCAGTAGTGCGCGGCACCGCCGGCCGCGCGAATCCGTTCGACGTACACGCGCGCGTCGTCGCGCAGCGGATCGTGTTCCGCGCCGATCGCGAGCACCGGCGGCAGGCCGTCGAAACGCGAAGCCGCGAGCGGCACCGATGCGCGCAGCAGCGGGTTGCCGTCTTCCAGCGCATCGAGCAAGCCGCCTTCCCAGTACAGCGCGCGATAGCGATGGACGTCGTCGAGCGTCAGCATCGGCGCGTGCGCTTCCGTTTCGCGCGCGGGCGCTTGCGGTTCGAACCCGAGCATCGGATAGACGAGCGCGATGCCGTCGACACCGCCTTCGCCCGCATCGCGCAACGCGGTGGCCACGCCCGCCGCGAGCATGCCGCCCGCGCTGTCGCCCGCGAGCGTCAGCGGATGCACGCACGGCCCGAATGGCCAGCGTGCGTCGCGCGCCGCACGCGTGACCGCCAGGCAATCTTCGAGCGCGGCCGGCGCGCGATGCTCGGGCGCGAGCCGGTAGTCGACCGCGATCACGTCGAGCCCCGTATCGGCCGCCAGTTGCGCGGTGATCAGCGCATGACTGTCGAGCGAGCCGACGACGAAGCCGCCGCCATGAAAGAACAGCACCGTGCCGCGCGGCGTGCCATGCGCGGACGTGTAACGCCGCAGCGCGATCGCGCGGCCGTCGGCGGCATGCCAGACGGCGTCCTGCTGCACGATGCCGGCCGGCAGCGCGGCCGGCGTCCATTCGGCCGCGAAGCGGTCGTACAGGCGGCGCTGTTCGGCGGGCGAGCGCGCCGCCGCGTCGGCCGGATACCACGCGTCGACGGCGGCAACGAACGTCGCGATTTCCGGTTCGAGCATCGTGTGCGCTCCGGGGTCGAAGGCTTGCGCCGGCTAGCGGCGCGGCGGCAGCCCGATCACGCGGCCCGCATACGCGGGCGCCGCGCCATCGCGCTGCAACGCATGCAGCTCGGCCACGCGTGCAGCCACGTCGTCGTCGAACGGCGCCGATTTCGCGCCGTCGCGCGTATCGACGTGCAGCAGCATCTGCTCGCTCGCCGATACCGCATCGTCGTGCCCGTCAGCGAACAGCTCGAGATACAGGTGCAGCCGCTTCGCGTCGTGCGCGAGCACGCGCGCGTCGACGCGCACCTGTGTGCCCTCCTTGATCTCGTGCAGGTAGTTCACATGTGCTTCGAGCGTGTAGACCGAGCGGCCCCGCTCGCGACGCGCGGCATCATCGAGGCCGATGCGATCCAGCAGCGCATCGGTCGCGAAGCTGAAGATCAGCAGGTAGAACGCATCGCGCAGGTGGCCGTTGTAGTCGACCCATTCGGGCCGCACCACGTCGCGGTAAATCGTCAGCGGGGTATCGCCGGTCATCGTCTGTCGTCCTCAGTCTTCGAATCGCATCCCGTGCCGCGCCTTCACCGCGGCGATCGACTTCAGCACCTCGGTGATGCACTCGTCGCGATAGCGCTCGAGTTCCTTGATGCTGCGCGTGCCCTGCTGTTCGGTCGTGCCTTCGACGACGCTGTCGATCAGCGCATCGGTCAACGTGGGCGCGACCAGCTTCGTCCAAGGCAATTCGAGCGCGGGGCCGAACTGCTGCATGAAGTGTCGCATGCCCGCATCGCCGCCCGCGAGCGTGTAGGTCAGGAACGTGCCCATGAACGACCAGCGGATGCCCGCGCCGAAGCGGATCGCGTCGTCGATCTCGCCGGTCGTCGCGACGCCTTCGTTGACGAGGTGCAGCGCCTCGCGCCACAACGCTTCGAGCAGCCGGTCGGCGATGAAGCCCGGCACTTCCTTGCGCACGTGCAGCGGCCGCATGCCGAGCTTGCGATAGATCGCCATCGCGCCTTCGACCGCCTCCGGCGACGTGCGCGCGCCGCCGAGCACCTCGACGAGCGGCAGCAGGTAGACGGGATTGAACGGATGGCCGACCACGCAGCGCTCCGGATGCGTCGCCCGCGCGTAGAAATCCGTCGGCAGCAGCCCCGACGTCGACGACGCGATGATCGCGTCGGGTTTCGCCGCGCGGCTGATCTGCTCGTGCAGCTCGAGCTTCAGCGCCTCGCGCTCGGGCGCGCTTTCCTGGATGAAATCCGCGTCGGCGACGCAGGCCTCGATCGTCGAGACGAAACGCAGCCGGGCAGGATCGGCGCCCGGCGCGAGGCCGACGCGTTCGAGCGCGGGCCACGCGTTCGCGACGTTCGCGCGCAGCCGCTCCTCCGCGCCCGGCGCCGGGTCCCACACGACCACGTCGAGACCGTGCGCGAGCGCGCGGGAAATCCATCCGCTGCCGATCACGCCGGTGCCGATGGCGGCGAACGTCTTGATGTCGGTCTTCACAGCCATGTCAACGCATCCTTCAAATCAGGGGAAATCGGTGGGCAGCCGCACTGGTGCGCGCCGCCGCGTCGTATCAATCAGTCAGGGAAACACTCACGCGAACTCGGCGATCGCACGGCGTTCGAGCGGACGCTCGCCGCGTGCGGGCAAGCCGAGCTTGCGGCGGCCTTCGGCCGGCGTCAGCACGCGGGCACCGAGGCGCTCGATGATCTCTCTCGCGCGCTCGACGAGCGTGCCGTTGGTCGCATGCACGCCGCGATCGAGCCAGATGTTGTCCTCAAGGCCGACGCGCACGTGGCCACCGAGCAGCATCGCCTGCGCGACCATCGGCATCTGCATGCGGCCGATCCCGAAGCCGGCCCAGTGCGCGCCCGGCGGCAGGTTGTCGACCATCGCCTTCATCGTGCCGGTATCGGCCGGTGCGCCCCACGGAATGCCGAGGCACAGCTGGAACAGCGGCGGATCGTCGAGCAGCCCTTCCTTCAGCAACTGCTTCGCGAACCACAGATGGCCCGTGTCGAAGATCTCCAGCTCAGGCTTCACGCCGAGCTCCTGGATGCGCTTCGCGCCGGCGCGTAGCTGCGCGGGCGTCGATACATAGATGTAGTCGCCGTCACCGAAATTCAGCGTGCCGCAGTCGAGCGTGCAGATCTCGGGCAGCAGATCCTCGACGTGCGCGAGGCGCGTGAGGCCGCCAACGAGATCGGTGCCCTTGCCGAAACGCATCGGGTCCTCGCCGGGGCCGATCTCGAGATCCCCGCCCATGCCGGCCGTCAGGTTGATGATCACGTCGACGTCGGCCGAGCGGATGCGATCGACCACTTCGCGGTACAGGTTCGGGTCGCGGCTGCCGCGCCCCGTCTGCGGATCACGCACGTGGCAGTGCGCCACCGTCGCGCCGGCCTTCGCGGCCTCGATCGCGGCCGCTGCGATCTCCTTCGGCGTGACCGGAATCGCCGGATGCTTGCCGACCGTATCGCCCGCGCCGGTGACGGCGCAGGTGATGATGACTTCGTGGTTCATGCTGGTTGCCTCGCTTGAATCGGGTTGTGTCGCAATGCGGATGTTTCGTCAGGGCGCGCCGCGCGCGGCGCGCGGGCCATCCATCACAGGCCGAGATACGCCTTCACGGCCGGCAGGCCATCCTTGCCGTCGAACGTCTTGACGCCCGCGAGCCACGGATCGAGCACCTGCGGGTTCTTCTTCAGGTACGCCTTCGCGGCGTCGGCCGGCTTCGTCTTGTTCATCACCGACTGCATCAGCTGGTTCTCGAGCTGCGTCGAGAAACGCAGGTTCGTGACGAGCTTGCCGGCGTTCGGGCAGCGGGAAATGAAGTCGGGGGCCGTGAGCGTGTATACGCGCGCTTCGCCGTAGTTCGGCCCGAACGACGCATCGCCGCCGGACAGATAGTTCATGCTGAGCTGGATGTTCATCGGGTGCGGTTCCCAGCCGAGGAACACGACCCACTTCTTCTCGCGGATCGCGCGCTCGACCGTCACCAGCATCCCGGCCTCGCTCGATTCGACGAGCTTGAAGCCGCCGAGCCCGTACTGGTTCGTGTCGATCATCTTCTGGATCGTCGCGTTCGCGCTGCTGCCCGGCTCGATCCCGTAGATCTTGCCGTCGAGTTCCGCGCGGTGCTTCGCGATGTCCTCGAAGGTCTTCAGGCCCGCCTGGTATTCGTAGCTCGGCACCGCGAGCGTCGCCTTCGCGCCCGACAGGTTCGGCGGCTCGACGACGTTGATCGACTTGCTGTCGAGGAACGGCTGGAGCTGCTTCTGCTGCACGGGCCACCAGTAGCCGAGCGATATGTCGAGCTGCTTGCTCTTCAGGCCGGCGAACGAGATCGGCACCGACGCGATCGTCGTGGTCGGCTTGTAGCCGAGCGCCTCGAACACGGTCGACGCGAGCGCCGTGGTCGACGTGATGTCGGTCCAGCCGATATCCGCGAAACGCACGGTGCGGCAGGTCGCGCCTTCGGTTTCGGCCAGCGCCGTATGCGTGAACGCGCCGGTCGCCAGCACGGCCGCGGCAAGCGCGGCGATCTTCGTCGACTTCATGGTTCGGTACCTCCCGGTTGGACTCGCGGCAGCCGGTGCGCGGGGTGTGCCCGGCCTGCATCGTGGGAGTAAAAGTAACGAGCCATATTGGCCGCGAGAAGACCGGCGGCGACCTGTTCTTGACTATTTGCGACTATGAGTGGAAACCACTAGATTTCATGAGAGGCTTGATAGGCGGGGCTTTCATACGTTTTTCCGATGGATTCTGCTTGTCCGCATGCGGCGCGATGCTGGTGGGGGAGGACTGGACAAAACCAAGGAAGGCTGCCCAGCAGCCTTTTCATCCCACGCAGATACAGCGCGAATCTCTCGAACCGGCTTTCCCGCCGGGTCTTTCATTTGGTGCCAGGTTGCCGATCGCGCCCCGTGCACCCGGCACTTTGTCGCTTTTACAAGACAGAGACGCGGGTGTTAGCGGCCCTGTCAGGCCGCTCAGTTTGCGAACACAGGGCGTACGCTCCAAAGTACCGACTCGGTCGATATCGGTTTCAGCGAGAATTTAATTTTGACGACAGCGATGTTTAGTATCGATAAATCGAATATTTCGCTTCTATCACGCCGGAGAAACCCACCTATGTCACCAATAAAAAATAAGCAATTATTTTCACCGTTAAAATATTTCAAAAAATATTTTCGCTTTGTTTCGTATGAGCAATGCAGAATTCGAGCGCCGCGCAATTGACTTTACGCACCAACTGGGGAATGCATTCGTAACCTTTCGTTATTATAAATGAAATTCTTGGCGATCATCAAATCCCACATAGTGGGCGTGGATTGATGCATTCCGCCTGCGCAGGCGAATCGCGATGGAGACACGTAAAGTAATCGACCGACTAAAAAACATGAATGATTTCAGCCTGGACAGGTGGACCGCGTTACGTTATCTAATTGAGTCGAAATGCATATTTCGCGCACCGAGACACAAGCTTGTATCGTCGAGCGGAAAGTCCCTTAAATGGCTGATCGACTTACGGCCAATCCTCCTTTCTACAGAAGGGCTCGATACACTTGCGGATTTATTCTGGAATCGTTATGCGGATCAGTTGCCGTTTCAGGTCGGCGGCATGGAAATGGCCGCCGTCCCGCTCGTGGCTGCGATTCTTATGGCCGGCGCACGAAAAGGGCACAACCTCGGCGGCTTCATCATTCATAAAGAGCGTAAGCGCTACGGCCGGATGAACGCGATCGAAGGCGAGGTTTCGGATGCGCCCATTCTGCTCGTGGATGATATTTTCAACAGCGGCGCGAGCATTGAACAATCACGCGTTGTATTAGCGGAAATTGGTCGCCCGATCTGGAAAGTATGGAGCGTGATCGACTACCAGTCCAATACGGGTGAGGATTGGCAAAAGCGACATGGCGTTACAGTAGAATCTGCATACGTTCTCGGTAATTTCGACCTGAAACTGTCAATTCCGAAGAGCCATTCGACGCAGCTTTCGTTCCTCGTGCGCTGGCTCAGTAAAGCGGCCTCTGCGAATCACCACTATGTCGTACCGAAATCCGCACCGCGCGCGCAAGGCGGCCTGATCTATTTCGGAACCGACAGCGGCGAAATGCGTTGCATCGATGGCGCAAGCGGCGAAACGCGCTGGAATTTCAAGATCGAGGCGGCGCGCTCGAAAGGGATCTGGTCTACGCCGTACGTGACGCCCGAGCGCGTCTTCTTCGGCGGCTACGACGGTAACCTGTACGCGTTGTGTGCCCAAAGCGGCCGGGAAATCTGGCGATACGTCGAACCCGATTGGATTGGCTCTTCACCGGCCTATGCATCCGACCTGAATCTGGTCTTTATCGGCGTTGAATACGCCAGTCCGACGCGAGCCGGCGGCATAGCCGCGATCGACGCTGAAACCGGTCACAAGGTCTGGGAATGCCCGGTCCGTTGCTACGTCCATGGCTCCCCGCTCTATGCCGCTGATGGTTCGCTGGTGCTCTGCGGCACGAACGACGGCGCCCTGCTGGCGCTCGACGCACGTACCGGCGCACTTCGTTGGCAGTTTCAGACGAACGGCGCGGTCAAGCATGCGCCCGCATTCGATCCCGATCGCCGGCAAGTCGTGTTCGGATCGTTCGACGGCGGCATTCGCGGCGTGTGCCTCGATAGCGGCGAACTGAAATTCTGCATCCAGACCGGCAACGCCGTCTACACAACACCGCTGATCGACGGTGCTCGCGCCTACTGCGGCTCTACGGACAAATACCTGTACGTGATCGATTTGGCGACCGGCGAAGGAATCGCCAAGATCGGCGCACACTCGAAGATTTTTTCGTCGCCTGCCCGCATCGGCCCATGGATTTGGTTCGGAAGCACGAACGGGCGCGTACGCGCAATCGATCCTCAAACGTTTGCGCTCGCAGGTGTATTCCAGCTTCCTGATGCCGTGACAACATCCGTCGAATACGACGCGGTCAATCAGATACTCACGGTTGCGACGACGGCTAATCGCCTATACGGCGTGTCTGTGACGCCGCCAGTCATGCGCGAACCAGCACAAGACGCGCGGTCGCCGGTTGACGTGACCGCATTACAGCTTGCACGGCTTGCTGTCGATGCAATTGCGAATCGCTCCGCTCTGCCTGATCCGCGTGGATACAAATTGACCGGAGCACGCCCGCAAGGTGGTGTCTTCGTGAGCCTGCGAAATCGCGCGACCTTGCAGCGCATCGGGCGCGGCGGTCAATGGACGTTCGACCCACGCGACCTATCACCGGAGTTGTCGGTCATCGTGGCGGTGACGAAGGCGTGCGCGAACCTGACCGTCGATTCGCTGCGCGATACCGCCGTTAGCGTGAGCCTGTTCGGACCGCTTGAGCAAGTCACAGTCGACCAGTTGGATCACGAAAAATTCGGAATACTCGTGCGCGCAACGGCAGGCGGCAAGCTCGGCGGGGGGCTGCCGAACTCCCCCGAATATAGCAACGAACACGGCCAATATCTGCACGCGCTGCGCAACGCCAAACTGACGCCCAGCGAAGGGCACACGCTTTACCGCCATACCGTTGAACGACAGACAGATGATATATCGTGGCCGGCCTATGGTGTTCCGCTTCCATACGACGCGACGGCGCTAACGCGCTTCGTGTCGCGGTTGCTCGATCCACGAAAGCAGGACGAGCTGGAAGATTCGTTCTCGGGCGTGGTAGATCGACTTTCTGCTCTGGCCGTCACTCGGTACGTGGATGCAGAGTTCACCACACAGCTTGTGCCGGCGCCCAAGTTGGCGAATTTTCCTGATCTGCAACAGTCACTGTCGGACCAATGTACCGGTGCGTCGCACGTGTTCCTGTCGCTGATATTCAAAGGCCGTCCTGTTGATAACACGCGCTATCGCGGTCACTTCCGTATGGATCGGGATGCGCTGATCTGCCGAAACGGAAATCAGGCCCAAGCTTTCTTGCCTGTATTGACATTGCATCAGTGGACGGACGAAGAGTCGTTCATCGCGGCGCTGCCGGATATTCCGGCCTCAACGTGGGAAGTCGCTCCTTGCCTGACCTGGGCGATAGCGGACAGCGCAAATCCCCTTCCAGTGCGCGGTGCATTCACCGAACAGACGCACACGCAACCGCCGTCGCAAGTGCTGCAACGCTCGGAATCCTGACGCACGACCTTTGTTTCGACAACCGATTGAGAATCAATGGCTGCGCGGGTGCCATTGTGGATGTATACGTCAAGCCCGCTTATTTCAGGAGTGGATCACATGCAAACGATTGATGATCTGGATTTGCTGCGCTACGTGGCCGGTGGTGATGGTGATGGCGGCGGTGACGGCGATGGTGATGGCGGCGGATACGGCGATGGTGATGGGGATGGTGACGGCGACGGTGATTCCGCCGCCGATTCGGCAGTAGGCAGCGACGCGACGTCGTTGGCCGACGCAGGCTTCAACTCCGATGCCAACGATTCCATCGGGCAGGCTGAAAACAACGGCCAACTCGCGGAAGCCACGAAGGGCTTGCAGGACGAATCGATGTCTACGTGGGGCGGCGCGGCCGTTGCCGGATATGACGCCGCGCAACAGGGTCTTTCGTTGGGTCAGGCTGAAACTGCCAACCTCACCTCCTTCCAATCTTCTCCGATCGGTTTCGCCGCAGGATACGCGGTTGGCGCTGCCGCACACGGGCTCGGCATCGGTGGTGGCGGTCACAACCACTAAGCACCGCCCTGATGTACAGGCTATGAACCCAGCCTGATCGATGAATGACAGCGCGCTACTGGTCCCGCGACTGGACGTCTGATCTTCATCGATATGGCACCACACAGCGCACCGCAATTGCGTTGCTAAAAGCAAGCAACCGTTGTTTCACTCGATCAGCATTCCATGAAAACTAAAGACGATATAACGCGTGCGTTTATTGATCTTGCCAAGCTGGGCCGGACTGATTGGCGAGCAACCGCATCGACGATCCTTCTTAGCGCGCTCGTGAGTATCATCGGCACGCTTGGGATCCTGATGTTTTCGGGCTGGACTCTGTATTTCAAGAATTTTGATGCCGCTCGCGCAGCTATCTCGCTGTACACCAATACAGCCAGCACCACGGGCATCATAGGCTTCTGGCTTGCATGCAAGATCGTCTTGCGACGCCCGTACCTCTCCCTGATTTCCGTCGACCTGCGTTTCAGACTTCGGCGTTGCCTGCTCGGCGCGGTTCTTTATCTGCCTGCCTTCGTGATATCGGCCGCAGTCATGTCCATCTATACGTCGATTCGAATTGGCACATGGACGCTTCCGTTCGGGCATCTTCAACCGCTGCAGGACATTCCAGGTTTCGGTCGGATTCTCGGGATGCTCGCCGCGTGGCTCGGCATTCTCGTTCTCGCGTTCGCCGAGGAATTGTTTTTCCGTGGGTGGTTAACGCAAACGCTCGGGCAATATGTGCGTTCCCCGCTCATTGTCGTCGCAATCGTTGCCGCCCTCTTCGCGATCTACCACACACAGTACGACTGGCCCATCAAAACGACATTGTTTTTTTGTTCGCTTGGGTTTTCTGCATTGAGCTTACGCGATCAACGACTGGAACTGTCGATTGGTGCACATACGATGATGAACATCTGCGCAATGATGCTGCCGATCCTGTTCGCCCACGCGCAGCCACATGCGCAAATTTCAACGGCCGGATTCTTAAACAATCGAGGCCTGATAGCTGATGCGGTTGTCTTTGCCATTCTCAAAGGTGTCCTGCCTTTCGCTTTGATGTATTGGCTTTTGAAGAAGACGAACGGCTGGTTTGTGTCTAAAGAAGCCGCAAGCGCCGTCGGTACTCAGCGCGTGTGATCATCCGCTGACCGCAAGATAAGCATGAGCGAGATATCGACCGCCCCCAGCGCAGATCAGCCGGAAGAGGAACAGCCACGGCAAAGTAAGCGTGCGTTGCTGTTCCGCCCCGCTGCGCTCGAATTTCGTCAGCACCAATGGCTCGGCGAGGTCGTGCTGACAGGTTCGGCACGCAGCCTCACGACTAGCATCGTGTTCTTCGCGATCGCGACCGCCGTGGTGTTGTTCCTGATCTTCGGCGAGTACACCCGCAAGGAAGAGGTACAAGGCAGGGTCATGATCGACAACGGCGCGGCAGAAATATTCGCGCCGACGGTCGGCACGGTTATCCGCGTGCTCGTCAACGAAGGGGACGTGGTCAATGTCGGCCAACCTTTGGTCGTCGTGTCCACAGAGCGCACTATCGCGGGCGGCAACTCGCGGCAGCAGATCGGCGTTGAACTGAATGCGCGGCGCTCCAGCCTGGAAAGCGACTCACGGCATATACAAAGCATCTTCGAACAGAACATTGCGATGCTCCGGGCGAAGGCCACCGAACTGAGTGCAGGTATTCAGCACCTGGATACGGAAATCACGACGCTAGAGGCGCGATCGAAGCTTGCCGAAATCGACAGCGCACGGTTCGCACAATTGCGGCGTGACGATGTGGTGTCCCAATCCGAATTCGAGCAACACGAGCAAAGCATGCTGACGAGTCGAGCGCAACTCGAAGACTTGCGAAAGCAACGCACGGCCTCTCACGCGGAACTCGCACAGGTAAAGGCCGATCTTCGAAATGCACCGCTTGATGAACAAAACCAACTAGGCACGATCCACCGGCAGATGCTACAGGTGGACGGTGAAATCGCCGACAACGAATCCAACCGCGAAATCACGATACCGGCGCAAATCGCAGGCACCGTTACGGCGCTGCTCACTCGTCCCGGCCAGTCGGTCAACGGATCAACGCCTTTGATGTCGCTGCTGCCGCAAGGTGGACGCCTCGACGTGAAACTGTTTGCGCCGAGCAAGGCAGTCGGTTTCGTCAAGATCGGCGCGCCCGTCGAATTGCGATACGAAGCGTTTCCGTATCAGAAATTCGGGGCCTACGCGGGCAAGGTCACGCAGATCGCTCGCACCGCCTTGAGCCCGTCGCAATTGCAGACCGCAACCGAAACGGGTGATGCCGACAGATCCGAGAACCTCTATCAGATCACGGTTGCGCTCGATTCACAGACCATCAACGCCTACGGCGAGTCGATTCCCTTGCAGGACGGGATGCGCGTCGACGCAGACGTAGTGCTCGATACGCGCAAGCTGTACGAATGGGTACTGGAACCGCTGTACACGCTCACCCGCCGCTCGCCCTGACCGCAGTTCACGCTTCACCTAACCAAAGCAACCATGACCCGCCAACTTCAATTCGGATTTCGGCGCAGTATTGACGTGCATTTGCAAACCGAAGCAACGGAATGTGGACTAGCCTGCATCAGCATGATCGCAACGTTTCATGGCTACGACACCGATCTGCCAACGTTGCGACGGCGCTTTTCGCCATCACTCAAGGGGCTTACGCTGCTCGATCTTGTCAAGATCGGCGCATCCCTCGATCTTGCCGGGCGCGCGGTTCGGCTGGAACCGGAAGAGCTTCACCTGCTGCGCCTGCCGTGCATTCTGCATTGGGATTTTCGGCATTTTGTCGTCCTCGAACGTGTTGGCCGCGATCATGTGATGTTGGTTGACCCCGCACTCGGCGCGCGGCGCATGTCGCTCAAGGAATTGTCGCTGCATTTCAGCGGCATGGCATTGGAACTCGTGCCGACGCCGGCCTTTCAGCCTCGCCGGGATAAGCAGGAAATCGGTCTGCGGTCCCTGATGGGGCGTGCAAGTGGTGTCGGGCGCGGGTTGCTCAGAGTCTTCTTGCTCGCCCTTGCGCTTGAAGTCTTCACCATTGTTGCGCCCTTCTATCCCGAGTGGGTCACGGACCAAGCCATTACAACTGGCGATCGACACTTGCTTCTGATTTTGGCGCTGGGTTTCGGGTTGGTGCTGGTGATCCATATCGCGACAGAGGCAATGCGATCGTGGGCTGTAACGACGTTCAGCACGGTCGTGAATGTGCAATGGTTGGCGAACGTGTTCCGCCATCTGCTGAATCTGCCGCTCGACTATTTCGGAAAACGCCACATTGGCGATATCGTTTCCCGCTTCGATAGCGTCAATACGATCCAGCAAGCGCTGACGGTCGGCTTCGTTGAATCCGTGCTCGATGGTCTCATGTCGATCGGCACCATCATTATCATGATCGTCTACAACGCCCGGCTATCGCTTATCAGCGTGGTTGCCGTCGTGCTCTACGCGATCTTGCGCGCCTGCATTTATGGTGCGCTGCGCATGTCGAATCAGAAGCAGATCGTTTTCGCAGCACGAGGCAAAAGTCTGCTCATGGAATCGGTCCGGGGCATTCAGAGCGTGCGCCTTTTCGGTAAGGCGGAGGACCGGCTGGCCCGCTGGCTGAACGTGATCGTAAGCGAGAAGAACGCCGACCTGCGAACGCGACGGCTTCAACTGATCGCGATCACAAGCAATCATTTCATATTCGGGCTCGAGGCGATTCTAGTGACCTACTTCGGCGCGCTTGCCGTCATCGACCGGTCGCTCTCGCTCGGGATGCTGTTTGCCTTCCTGTCTTATCGTGGGCAGTTCACCGCACGCTTTACTGCGCTGATCGACAAAGTGTACGAGCTGCGGATTCTCAAACTTCACGCGGCGCGGCTGGCGGATATCGTGCTCACGAAACGGGAGCCGGATGAAGTGATGCGAGCGCCGGACGTGGATGAATTTGTGCCGACGCTCGAAGTCAAGAAATTGTCATACAGCTATTCGAAGAACGGGCCGAGGATCATCGATAACCTGGATCTGCGTGTTGAGGCGGGCGAAGCCGTTGCAATTGTCGGGCCCTCCGGCCAAGGCAAAACCACGTTGCTGAAACTGCTCGCCGGCTTGTTGGCACCTCACTCGGGGGAAATTATCGCGGGCGGCATGCCGATTCGGCAAATGGGTCTTGCGAACTATCGCTCCCTGATCGGCGTCGTGATGCAGGAGGATCGACTATTCGCGGGATCGATTGCCGAGAACATCAGCTTCTTCGATCCAACGCCCGACTTCGCGTGGATCACGCAATGCGCGGAAACGGCTTCCGTCCATGCCGATATTCGTGCGATGCCGATGGGCTACTACACCTACATCGGCGACATGGGGTCTGCCCTGTCCGCAGGTCAGCGGCAACGCGTGATGCTCGCACGCGCCCTTTACCGCCGTCCGAAACTGCTCCTGCTCGATGAGGCGACGAGCCATCTTGACGTGAACAACGAACGCGCCGTGAACGCAGCGATGCGCAAGCTGAATATCACACGGATCATTGTCGCGCACCGTCCTGAAACCATCGCATCTGCTGATCGCGTCATCGAGCTTGGGCATGTGCGGGAAACGGCATGAGAAAGAAGAATGTCGCACTTCGAACGCTTTTATACCGTTGTGCGCTCGTTGTTGCCTGCCTTGCGGTCGCCGGGCTCGTCGTTCCGCTGACGCATGCGCAACTGGATCCATTTTCGACACGAAGAGGACTGGAAGACGTATCGCCCGATTTAAACCGGATGGCACGCACTACAGGCGCCTGTAGTGAGGCGAGCCTTCATTCGCCTGTTTCCCTGTATGACGCAGTCAGTCGCGCTCTGTGCAGCGATCCGACCGTGCGCGAAAGCTGGGCGAACATGGTCTTGAACGCGGCTCAGGTGGGTGTCGCAAAATCTGCGTGGTTGCCGACGCTAGACGCCAGTGGCACACGTTCGCGTACGGTTGAAACTGAAGCCTTATCTGGTCCGACCCTGCCTGAGGCGATGGGCCGCACATCGGATCGTTATGGTGAGTTACGGCTGTCGTGGGTGCTCTTCGATTTCGGAAGGCGTGACGCGAACCTGGCCTATTACAAGGGGCTTCTCGAGCTTTCCAAGGCGAGCCATACCGGAGCACTGCAATCTGTGTTCGAACAGGCTGCAGCAGCGTTCTATGCGGTCTGGACTGCACAAAGCACACTTGATGCGGCGAACAACGCCGAGGCGAATGCCGAACGAAGCTTTCAGATTGCCCGGCACAAACACTTTGCGGGCGCCGGTACATTGAACGATGAATTGCAGGCTAAGGCCGCATGGCAGGAGGCAATTTACACACGCGTAAGCGCGACGGGTGCGCTCAAGGCCGCGCAAGGCACCTTGTGTCTACGCATGGGAATTCCCGTCGATACTGCCATTGAAGTTGATGTGAGCGCGGGGGCTCAACCGGACGTGAATTTTACGTCTTCGATTACTGATCTGCTGGCGCTGGCAAAAGCTGTCAATCCGAAGTTGCTCGAGGCGCAAGCACTGATCGAAGCAGACGAAGCGAACGCGAAACTTGCGCGCAGGGAGGAGTTGCCCACGATTTCCTTGTCGGGCACGTTGAGCAACGACAAGTCATTAGGTGCATTTCCACGCGACACGCGCACGTACAGCAAATATGTAGGAATTCAGATCAGCATCCCCATCTTTTCGGGGTTTGGCCAGGAGTATCACCATCAGGCATCGCAGGCTCAGGTTGATATCGACCGCGCAAGCCTGCATAAAGCCGAGCTGGAAGTCGCGTCGGCAGTATGGCGCAGCTATCAGGACGTGATAACGAAAATGGCAAATCTACAGGTTGCCTCGTCGACACTGGAAAGCGCGCGGGAAGCGTACGACGTAGCGAGCAGACGCTACAGTGCCGGCGTCGGTCCCCTGCTCGATGTCCTGAACGCACAAACCACCCTCGCAACGGCGCAACGTCAGGTGGTGCAATCACAGGCTGATTGGCGTGTGTCGAGGCTCGTGCTGGCCTTTTCGATTGGGACGCTCGACGGTCAGCGTTGGACGCCGCACGCTGAAGCGCCGTGACGATATCTCAGCGCGAAGTGACGGTTTCGATACGCATCCGTTCGCGAGGCGCGGGGCTCACGGCCAGACGTGGACGGTCCCCCTCAATGCGTGCATGGCACGCCCATCGCGACGTGGTCGCGTTACTTGCACTATTCGTCCGTCGCAAAGCCTCGGCGCTATAGGGGTTCAGGGCTCATAAAGCAACAGCTGGTGCGGCTTCCGTTCAGCGCCGCTCGCACCGCCCCGACGAACGGGTGTCACGAGCACGTGTGAAGCTGGCCCGGCCTCCAGCAGCCGAAAGAGCGTTTCGTATTGCGGAATCCACGCCAATTTCCCGCGCCGGCACCTTTTCGTCGCTTGAAAACTTGTTTTGCATTGCAAAAACATCAACGCAATCCATTGAATATAAAGAAAAAATAATGTCTTATGTCTTATATAAGACATCGCCAAAAGCTCAATGGGCGGCGTTACTATTTATCCCATGCAGTCCGCTTCGACAGACGTAGCGGACACGCTCAACCAGTTACTCAAACGCGCTTTGCTCCCAGGAGATTGACATGGCCCAGTATCAAGACGACATCAAGGCAGTTGCCGGTTTGAAAGAAAACCACGGCAGCGCGTGGAATGCGATCAGCCCCGAGTACGCCGCCCGCATGCGCGCCCAGAACAAGTTCAAGACGGGCCTGGACATCGCCAAGTACACCGCGAAGATCATGCGCGCCGACATGGCCGCCTACGACGCCGACCCGGCCAAGTACACGCAGTCGCTGGGTTGCTGGCACGGCTTCATCGGCCAGCAGAAGATGATCTCCATCAAGAAGCACTTCAACAGCACCGAACGCCGCTACCTGTACCTGTCCGGCTGGATGGTCGCTGCGCTGCGTTCCGAGTTCGGCCCGCTGCCGGACCAGTCGATGCACGAGAAGACCTCGGTCAGCGCACTGATCCGCGAGCTGTACACGTTCCTGCGCCAGGCCGACGCCCGTGAGCTCGGCGGCCTGTTCCGCGAGCTCGACGCCGCCAAGGATGCCACCGCGAAGGCCGCAATCCAGGACAAGATCGACAACCACGTCACGCACGTCGTGCCGATCATTGCCGACATCGACGCCGGTTTCGGCAACGCTGAAGCCACGTACCTGCTGGCCAAGCAGTTCATCGAAGCAGGCGCATGCTGCATCCAGATCGAAAACCAGGTGTCCGACGAGAAGCAGTGCGGCCACCAGGACGGCAAGGTCACGGTGCCGCATGAAGACTTCCTCGCGAAGATCCGCGCGATCCGCTACGCGTTCCTGGAACTGGGCGTGGACGACGGCATCATCGTCGCCCGTACCGACTCGCTGGGCGCCGGCCTGACCAAGCAGATCGCCGTGACCAACACGCCGGGCGACCTGGGCGACCAGTACAACGCGTTCCTCGACTGCGAAGAACTGTCGGCCGACCAGCTGGGCAACGGTGACGTCGTCATCAAGCGCGACGGCAAGCTGCTGCGTCCGAAGCGCCTGCCGAGCAACCTGTTCCAGTTCCGCGCCGGCACGGGCGAAGCGCGCTGCGTGCTCGACTGCATCACGTCGCTGCAAAACGGCGCCGACCTGCTGTGGATCGAAACGGAAAAACCGCATATCGCGCAGATCGGCGGCATGGTCAGCGAAATCCGCAAGGTCATCCCGAACGCGAAGCTGGTGTACAACAACAGCCCGTCGTTCAACTGGACGCTGAACTTCCGTCAGCAGGCGTACGACGCGATGAAGGCCGAGGGCAAGGACGTGTCGGCCTACGACCGTGCGCAGCTGATGAGCGTGGAATACGACGAGACGGAACTGGCCAAGCTGGCCGACGAGAAGATCCGTACGTTCCAGGCCGACGCATCGCGTGAAGCCGGCATCTTCCATCACCTGATCACGCTGCCGACGTACCACACCGCCGCGCTGTCGACCGACAACCTGGCCAAGGAATACTTCGGCGACCAGGGCATGCTGGGCTACGTGGCCGGCGTGCAGCGCAAGGAAATCCGCCAGGGTATCGCCTGCGTGAAGCACCAGAACATGTCCGGCTCGGACATCGGTGACGATCACAAGGAATACTTCAGCGGCGAAGCAGCGCTGAAGGCAGCCGGCAAGGACAACACGATGAACCAGTTCTGATACCGGTCATCATCAGGCGAAACGCCAGCCCGTTACGGGCTGGCGTTTTTTTATGCCCCGATCACCCGCACGAACGTGTCCGCCAGCACCGTCGGCGCGACCGGCAACACCAGCGCGCACACCGACCTGGCGTCTTCATCGGAAATCGGCACGAAGACGACCCCGTCGATCCCCAGACTCGCCATCCGTTCCGGCACGATCGCGACGCCCAGCCCGGCCGCGACGAGATTCAGCATCGACGTCTTCGGCGACACGATCCGGGCGGTCGCCGGCACGAAGCCGCGCTTCAGGCAAAGATCGATCACGACGCGCGCGAGCCCGCCCCGCTCCCGATGCACGGCCGATACGAACGGCTCGTGCCGCAGCCGCGAGATCGCCATGCGCTTGCAGCCCGCCAGCGGATGATCGGCCGGCACCGCCGCGCACAAACGCTCGGCCGCGAGCTCGACGAAGCGCACGCGCGGATCGCGGCGCAGCACCGGCAGACGAACGATCCCGATATCGGCGTTGCCGTTCGCGATCTCCAGCACCTGATCCTCGGACGACGCGCGGTCGAGATCGATCCGCGCGCCCGGACACGCGCGCAGGAAGCGCTCGAGCACGGGCATCAGGCTGCCGACGGGAACGGTGCTCGAATGCAGGAGCCGCAAGACGCCCGCTTCGCCGCGCGACAACTGCGCGCCCTCGTCGGCCGCGGCGGTCAGGGTCGCCGGAATCGACGCCACACGTTCGCGATAGCGCGCGCCGGCCGGCGTGAGCCGCACACCGCGCGGCTCCCGGTCGAACAGCGGAAACCCCAGCTCGTCTTCCAGTTGACCGATCTGCCGGCTGAGCGCCGACTGCGCGACGTGGAGCGCGCTCGCGGCCGGCGTGAAGCCGCCGAGATCGGCCACGGTCAGGAAATACTGGATTTGCCTCAGGGATGGCATGCCGAAAAGAGATGGATAAGCGCCCGATTTGATATTTGCGTTATACCGTCGCGCTTTCCAGAATGGAAGCCTGCCGCGCCGGAACCACCGTCACGGCCACTTCGCCGGAGCCTGCCTCGTCGTGACTACTCTCCTGTCCTATCTGCTGGTCGTTGCCGCCGGCGTCAGCGTGGCGTTGCAACAGGTGCTCAACGCCAATCTCCGTGCGCAGCTCGGCTCGCCGTGGTGGGCCGGCTCGGTCAGCTACCTCGTCGGCCTGGCCGCGATGCTCGCCGTTGCGCTGCTGACCCCGCATCCGCGCTCGAGCGGCACCGGCCCCCTCACCGGCGCCGCGTCATGGTTCAGCTGGACCGGCGGGTTCTTCGGCGCGGTGTTCGTCGGCATCGCGATCCTGATGGTGCCGCGGCTGGGCGCCGCGACGACGCTCGCGCTGATCGTCGTCGGGCAGATGACCGGTGCGCTCGTGTTCGACCACTTCGGCGTGCTTGGCATCCAGCAGCATGCGGCCAGCCCGATCCGCCTGGCCGGCGCGGCGTGCCTCATTCTCGGGGTGGTGCTGGTTCGCGCGTGACGCCGTCTCGCGACGACGCCTCGTCACGCGCGGTTCGGCTTCCCCGATGTCCCGAACGGGTCGGTCAGTAGCGATCCGCAACGCCGTCGATCCCGCGTGCCTGCAATGCGCGAACGAGGCCGGCGCGCACGGTCGCGACGTCGGGAAAGGCTGGACGGCGGTGCGCGGCAACTTCGGCGGCTGTATATGGCTTGAAGTCGCGCGGCAGCGCGTCGCGGTTCATGGTCGTGAGTACCCAGTTGAGCACGTCGGCCAGATCCTGGTCCGACAGCGCCGAGTTCGATGCGCCGGGCACGCGCATCACGTATTCGCGCCCGGCCGGCAGATGCGTGAAATAGCCGAGCGAATTCGCAAGCGGCGGTACCTTGCCCGGGATACCGCCGCCCGTCGCCGTGTGGCAGCCCATGCAGTTGAGCACCCAGTGCTGCCGCGCGAGCGCTGCATCGGCGGCGCCGTCGGCATGCGCGGGTGCCGCGGCCAAACCGGCGGCCGCCCCGGCCAGCATCAGCAACGACGCCAGGCGATGCAACAGGCTACCGAGCCACGGCGACACCGCGCTCGACGCGATGTCGCCAACACGGGACGCGCGTGCGAGCGTCACAGGCCGAGCCCCTTGATCACGACTTCGCGTTGCGCATGAACGGCCGTGCCATCCATCGCCTTCGCCCGCGCCGCTCGGATATCGGCCGCCGTGAACGGCTTCGCGTCACCGTGCTGCGCGTTGAGATCGAACACGACGTAGTTGAGCACGTGCGCGATGTCATCGTCGCTCGCTCTCGCAAACGACGGCATCTTGAAGTTGTAATTCTTGTCGCGCACCTTGATCTCGCCGAACATCCCGTGCAGCAGCGTCGCGACCAGTTGTGCACGCCCCGGCTCGGCCGTCACATACTTGCCCGGATACTCGGTCAGCGGCGGCGCAAGGCCGTCCTGCCCCTTGCCGCCCGCCTGATGGCACACCGCGCACTGCGCGTCGAACAGGCTCTTGCCGGCCGGGTAACGCACGGTTTCCTGTGCGCCGGCGGCGGCGGACAGCGTGAAGGCCGTCATGCACGCAAAAACGATCTTTCCAGTTTGGCTTACTTTCATCAGTTACTCCGAGAGACCTCACAATCGGTGGCGCAGGGGAATAGCGTGTCGTTGACAAATGGCACTCAAACATTAGAGTGATCAGCATGATTCTTACCTACCGCTATCGCGCGAAGTCGCTCAACGGACTGCTGAACAAGCAGAGCCGTGCGGTGAACTACGTCTGGAACTTCTGCAACGACACACAGAAGCACGCGCTCAAGTGGCGCAAGAAATGGCCGACGGGTTTCGATCTGAACGTGCTGACGACCGGTAGCAGCAAGGAACTCGGCATCCATTCGGGCACGGTCAACGCAACGTGCGAGCAATACGCCAAGTCGCGCAGTCAGCGCCGACGGCCTTACCTCCGCTATCGCGGGAAAAAATCGCTTGGCTGGGTGCCGCTGAAAGGTCGTGATCTGAAGCGTGAAGGCGATGCATTTCGCTTTGCCGGTAACACCTTTCGTGTGTTCAGAAGCCGGCCACTTCCCGAAGGCAAGATCAAGGATGGAACCAATTTCGCTCAGGACGCGCGCGGCAACTGGTTTCTCAACATCGTGATCGAAGTACCCGATGTTCAGGCTCGCCCGATCCGTTCCGGTGTCGGCATCGATCTCGGCTTGAAAGATTTCGCCACACTTTCGACGGGCGAAAAGCTTCCCAACGACCGGTTTGGTCAGCGTGCGGCCGAAAAGCTGGCGAAAGCCCAACGCGCACGAAAACACAAACGGCATATTGCAAAGTTGCACACCAAGGTAGCGAATGCCCGTGCCGATTTCCAGCACAAGCTCGCGCTCGATCTGGTGCGACGCTTCGACTACATCGCGGTTGGCAACGTGTCGGCCGCAAAACTCGCCAGCACCTGGATGGCGAAGAGCGTCTATGACGCATCCTGGTCGTCCTTTCGAAATAAGCTCCGCTACAAGGCGATGGCGCACGGAGTCACCTTCGAAGAAGTGGATGAAAGCAGTTCCACCCAGTCCTGTTCGGCGTGCGGGTCGAAAGCTAGCACGACGCGGCCGAAAGGTATCGCAGGGCTGCGAATAAGAGAGTGGTCTTGCAGTGAATGTGGTGTCTTGCATGATCGAGATACCAATGCTGCTTTGAACATTCTCCGATGCGGACGTGCATCGCCAGAAGTGGGAATCCCCGCCTTCGGGCGGGGAGGACGTCAATGCTTTGCCGCTCCCAGCAGAACCGAAACCGAACAGTGGTAGTTCGAATTCCCGTTGGCCATGCACCAGTTGATGTCGTTGTTCAGCGACAGCTTGTACAGCGGCTTCTCGCGCTCGTTGCGGTTGCAGAAGCACTTGCCGCACGACGTCTTGCCGCAGCAATCGTTGTACGACACGATGTAGTCCGAACCGTCGTGCGGATTGCGGCAGGTGCCGATCCACGTGATCGGCGAAGGCGTCGTGCCCGGCGGGCAACTGCTCGACGTGCCGCCGCAGCAGCTGCACAGCCAGCCGTCGATCGCGCAGTATTTCCAGTAGTCGCAGCTCATCGGATCGTCGCTTGCCGCCGATGCGGCGCCGCCGGACGCAGCCGACGCGCCCGATGCCGCATCCGCCGCATACGCGGTGCGGTCGACGGGCAGCAGCGGCAGCATCGCCGACCCCACCAGCACCTTGCCGAGCTTCGCCATCGCGCTGCGCCGCGAACTGTGCTGCGCGACGCCGCGCGCCGACCGCTCGAACCATGAATCAAACAGGCCCATGTCGTTGTTCTCCCTTGACGTTGAAAGAGGGGCGCCCGGTCATGCGTGCTGCGCGTGCGCGTCGTGGTCGTGGCCGTGATCGCCGTGCACGAACTGCTGCAGCGATGCGACGCCGCGCTCCTTCGCTTCGAACAGGCTCTCAAGATGCTCACGCGTGTTGACTAGCCCCTTCGCGCGCACCGTGCCGGTTTCGTCGAGCAGCACCGCATACGGCAGCTTGCCGATCTGGTACGCGAGGCCAAGCTCCTGCGACAGCACGTACGGGAAACGCCCGAGGTCGTGCTTGCGCGCGAAGCGCGTGTGTTCGTCGGCATCGCCGTCGCTCGCCAGCACGATGTTCACCGGCGTCGCTTCGCTCGCCTGCAGCGACGGCAGCAGCGGCAGCAACTTCTTGCAGACGGGGCACGTCGGCGACAGGAAGAACAGCAGCGTCGCCTTGCCCGACGCATCGATGCCGCCGACCTTCACCTGCGCGCCGCGAATGTCGGTCAGTTCGAACGTCGGCGCGATCGCGCCGACCGCCGGCCCCTTGTCGATCATCAATGCGCCGGCCGGCATGATGCGTTCGTACAGGATGCCGATCTGGCGCACCAGCGCGAGACAGATCGCGCCGAGCGCGAGGACGGCCACCCACAGCAGGGCGGTGGAAACGGTGAGAGCGGTTTGCATCATGAATTCCTCAGGTGGGAAAGCCGCGGGTCGTTGGCGAGCAGCACGTCGACGGTGAGCAGCGCGCAGACGATCAGCAGCACGGAGAAGAACAGCGTCAGGTAGTCGAACCACACGACCGCGCGCGCGCCCGGCTCGACGAGCGCGGTCGCGGCCAGCGCGCCGAGCAGCAGCGCGCGTCCGACGTGCAGCCAGCCGATGCCGCGTGGCGCATCGGTGCGCGCCGCCGCGAAGCCGGAACAGCCGCAGTCGATGTCGGTGTGGCCGCGCAGGAGATTGATCGCGATCGCGGCGGCGAAAGCCAGCAGCAACGCGATCAGGCCGATCGCGCCGGCCGTGCGCGTATCGGGAAACAGCAGCGCCGCGGCGCCGATCGCTTCCGCGAGCGGAATCGCGAACGCGACGGGCGCGGTCAGCGCGTCGGGCAGCAGCCGATAACCGGCAAGCGCCTGGCTGAACGCGGCGGGCCGCCGCATCTTCGCGAACGCGCCGAGCAGCACGACGACGGCGGCGCCGGCCTGCGCGCTGGTGGCAAGTACGGGATCGAGCGTCATTGCGGCCTCACGGGTTGACGAGCAGCGACGACGTATTGCCGATCTGCTTCTCGACGTGCTGCAGCTTGCCGGTGCGCGCATCCATCACGACGAGGTCGGACGTCGCCGTCAGCCCGTAGAACAGCGGCTTGTCGTCCTCGCTGACCTGGATCGACACGAGCGGATCGATCTTCTGCTGCGCGAGATCCCAGCGCGCGACACGCTGCTTCGACTTCAGGTCAACCACCCACACTTGCGTGCCGGGATCCTTGTGCGAGCCGTCGCCGCCCTTGTGCATCAACACGTAGTAGCGGTTCTGCCTGGCCTGCACGGCCGTCTGCTGCATGCCGCCCGGGCGCCAGCCCTCGGCGCGCTCGGCATCCGTCAGCAGCGGCCATGGCTTGCCGAACGCGGGCTTGTCGCCGCTGAAATCCGCACTGAGTACGTTGCCGCCATACGTCGTGAACAGATAGTCGCCCTTGTAGCGCGACGCATTCACGAACGCCGGATCCTTGTCGACGTCGATGAACGCCTCCGACATCGTGCGCTTCGCTTCCTTGCCGTTCGCATCGAGCGTGACGGTCAGCGCCTTGCCGCTTTCGCACAGTGCGGTGAAGCGGTCGTTGCCCGACGGATAGGCGAGCACGCAAGCGGCCGTATCGATCTCCGACAGCACCTGCTTCGACACGGCATCGATCACCGTCACCGATGCGGCCGGCGTGATGTTCGCGACGTACAGCCGCTTGCCGTCCGCGCTGAACGCGGTGTTGTACGGCGACGGCACATGCTGCGCATGCTTCGCCGGAATCACGATCTCGCCCGCATGATCGAGCGTCGTGTTGTCGGTCATCTCGACGACGTCGGTGCGCGTGCCGTGCGAGCCGCGCGAGAAGTAGGTCGTCGCAACGAAGCTCGTCTTGTGGTCGGGCGAAATCGCGAAGCCGGGGCCGAAGCCGCCGTCGATCTGGCCGAGTAGCTTCTTCGCATCGGCGTCGTATACGTAGATACGCCCGTCGGTCATCGACGGCATCGAGATGTCGACGATATAGACCTCGTGCGGATGCCACGGCGGCATCTTCTGCACGACCAGTTCCTCCGGCTTTTCCGTCGCGTACGCGCTACCGACCCATGCCGCCGCGAACGCCAGCGTCGCCGCGAGCACCGCGGTTCGTCGCCTTGTCCTCATGTCGCCTCCAGTTGGGGAATCACGTGATGTGGGGCGACTGTAGTTCGACAATAAATCCGGTCAGCACCCGGACCGGCACCGCGTGCGTGCCGATTCGGGATATTGGAAAACCGCCTGAAAGCCGCGCCGGCCGGACGCTTCCGACCCCCTGACCCATGCGCTCGAAATAGCGCTCCCCCTTATTGCGCCGACCACGCGGTCGGTTTAATCTTGCGCGGTCCTGATCGATGCACCCGGAGGCGCCGTGTTCGTGTTTCACGAGAGGTTCGACAACGCGGACCGGCATGCCGAGGCGCTGCGCGGCTGGAACCAGCGCTACGACCAGATCGGCTCCGGCGTGTATCGCAGCGCGGTCAAGCATGCGGTGCTGGACGGCGTGCAGTTGTTCCAGGAAGCCGCCAACGTTCGCATCATCCAGCGTGGAAGACTGCCGCACGACCACACGGTGTTCGGCATGCCGCTCACCGGCTCGGGCGCGTTCGCATTCGGCGGCGCACGCATCGAGCGCGGCACGATGGTGATGGCGCGCGGCGGTGCGCCGTTCGAGCTGCATTCGCCCGACGACATGTCGCTGATCGGTGTCGTCGCCGATCGCGAATTGATGCAGCAGGTCGAGGATGCGGCCGGTGTCCACCTCGACGAAGCCGCGTTGCGGCGCGGTGTCGTCGACATGCCCACCGCCGTGCTGATGCGCGCGAGCGTGCAGGTCGCCACGCAAATCGAGCGCGTGCTGTCGGCACCCGATACGTACCTCGACGCACGCGCGCAACGCGAACTGCGTGGCGAGATCGGCAACGTGCTCGTCGATCTCCTCACGTACCGGATTCCCGAGCCTTCGAACCGTCTCACGCACGCCTGCCGCGCCGACATCGTGCGCCGCGTGCACGACTACGTGATCGGCCATCCCGAAGCACCGGTCGACGTGCTGAGCCTGTGCACGCAATTGCGCGTGAGCCGGCGCACGATGCAGAACAGCTTCCAGTCGGTCGTGCAGACCAGCCCGTTGAACTACGTGCGCTCGCTGCGCCTGTCGCAAGTGCGGCGGATGCTGCTCGATACGCGGCAGGCCGACCTGGCGATCAGCGACGCGGCCGCGCGCTGGGGCTTCATTCATCTCGGGCATTTCGCGAACGCGTACAAGGCGCAGTTCGGCGAGTTGCCGTCGACCACCGCGCGCCGGGCCGGGCGCGACGCAAAAACGCGCTGAGCCCGCGCAAAACCCGCGATAATCTCCCGCTGACCGTTCGGCGAGCGCGAACCGGCCGCGGCACCTGCCCGTCCGCCCGCCGCCCCGCACGATGCGCGACGACCACCGGATTCCATCTCCTGCCCCGATGCCCGAGGATTTCCATTTCCTGCTGCTGCCCGGCTTCTCCGCACTCGGCTTCATGTCCGCGGTCGAGCCGCTGCGCGTCGCGAACCGCTTTCGCACCGAGCTCTATCGCTGGCACGTGATCAGCGCCGACGGCGCGCCCGTCGCCGCGAGCAACGGTATTCCGGTTGCCGCCGAAGCCGCGTGCGCGGAGGTCGACAAGGTCGAGACGGTATTCGTTGTCGCGGGTTTCGATCCGCTCGTGTGCTACACCCGCGCGATCGGCGACTGGCTGCGCCGTCAGCACCGTCATGGTGCAACCCTAGGCGGCATCGACACGGGCAGCTTCGTGCTCGCGGAAGCCGGGCTGTTCGACACGTCGCAACCGCTCACGCTGCACTGGGAAGCGCTGGCCGCGTTCCGCGAACGCTACCCCGGGCTGAACGCGACGCAGGAGCTGTTCGAGATCGACGACCGGCGCATCACGTGCGCGGGCGGCACCGCGTCGATCGACATGATGCTCGACCTGATCGGGCGGCGGCACGGCGCCGATCTCGCGGCGGCGATCTCCGAGCAGTTCGTCGTCAGCCGGATCCGGCAGCGCTCCGACAGCCAGCGGCTCGAGATCGCCGCGCGCTACGGCGTGCACAACCGCAAGCTGATCCAGGTGATCGGCACGATGCAGCGGCACATGGAAAACCCGCTCGGCTCCGATGCGCTCGCGCAGGAGGTGTCGATCACGCGGCGCCAGCTCGAACGGCTGTTCAGCGCGACGCTGAACGACACGCCGACGCACTTCTACCTGAACCTGCGCCTCGATCGCGCACGTGAACTGCTGCAGCAGACGGACATGAGCATCACGTCGGTCTGCGTCGCATGCGGGTTCGAATCGCCGTCGCATTTCTCGCGCACGTATCGCACGCGATTCGGGCTGAGCCCGCGCAACGACCGCCGCGCGACGCGCTGATCGTCGCCGGTTTCACGCACAATCCGGCGCTGAATTGCGCGTTCGGGCAGCGATTCCCGCCGCTCGCTGAACAATGCCGGCGATTGATCGACGAACCGAAGCGGTCGTCGAAAATAAATTGGAATGTCGTTGAAAATATTCTGTAACATACCAAAAAAAGTTAGATAGGCAGCCTAACGACATGCATGCCGCATCGCGCCATGCGGGCTGCCACCGATATCGATCCGATCCGAGGGGTATGACATGACGATGCTCGCTTCGCCGTCGCCGCACCTGCCTGCCGTTCGCTTCTTCTCCCGCTTCTCCCCCGCTTCGCCCGCCTGTTTCTTTTCGACCTGACATTTAGGGTTCCTTAGTCAGTCGACGTTCCCAACACCGCTTCGCCGCACTGGCGCCATCGCGCCGGCGCGCGGGCCGTGTCGTGCCTGCGCGCCACGAACGCGCGGGCGTGTCCAACCGTTGAGATGAGGATCACGTATGCAGACATCACGCAAAGCACTGCCGCTCGCCCTGGGTCTCGCGCTCGGTTTCGGCATCGTCGGCGGCACCGCAGCCGATACGAAAGTGTCGAACCCGCAAGCCACGAGCCTGCGCGAAAGCCTGACGCGCGGCGTCGCGCCGCCGGCCGCCAAGGCCGATACGGCCGCCGGGCAGTTTCGCGCGGACGGCGTCGCCGTCACGCTCTACAACCCCGCGTATCGCGCGAAGAAAACCGCCACGACGCCCGCCGCCACCGCGCGCGACTTCGTCGCGTCGCAGGCCACGCAGCTCGGGCTCGACGCGACCGCGCTCGCGAGCCTCGTCGTCACGTCGGAGCGCGCGGATGCCGACTTCACTGTCGTGCGCCTGCAGCAACAGGCGGCCGGATTGCCCGTCTACGGCAGCGATATCGCGGTGACGGTCGCGAAGGACGGCCGCATCCTGTACGTCGCGAGCAACACGATCAACGGCGTGGTCGCGACGTCGCGCAAGTCGCAGGCCGTCGACCAGCAGCAGGCGCTCGACCGCGCCCGCGCGTATCTCGGCGTGAGCGGCTTCACGAACCTGGATGCGCAGCTCGTCGCCTTCGTCGACAAGACCGGCACGCATACCGCGTGGAAAGTGCGCGGCCGCCCGAACGACGGCCCGAAGGGCGACTGGGAGCTGCTGATCGACTCGGGCAGCGGCGAAGTGCTGCGCGCCGAGGACAAGGCGTTCTACGCGACCGACGGCACGGGCTTCGTGTTCCGGCCCGACCCGCTGTCGCCGACCAAGAGCAGCTACGGCAGCACGGGATTCAAGGACAACAACGACGCCGATTCGTCGCAGCTCACCGCCGCACGCGTGCGCGTGACGCTGAAGGATCTCGCGCAGTCGGGCGGACGCTATTCGCTGACGGGCCCGTACGCGTCGTGCATCGATTTCGATGCGCCGCTCGACAAGGCCTGCCCCGTGCAGTCGACGCCCGCGTTCGAGTTCACGCGCGGCAACCTGTATTTCGAGGCCGTGAACGTGTACTACCACATCGACACGTTCCTGCGTTACGTGAACCAGACGCTCGGCATCAAGGCGCTGCCGTACCAGTACACCGGCGGCGTGCAGTACGACCCGCACGGCGAATCGGGCGACGACAACTCGTCGTATTCGTCGAGCAGCGGCCGGCTGACCTTCGGGCAAGGCGGCGTCGACGATGCCGAGGATGCGGACGTCGTGATCCACGAGCTCGGCCACGGCATCCACGACTGGGTGACGAACGGCGGCCTGTCGCAACAGGAAGGGCTGTCGGAAGGCACCGGCGACTATCTCGCCGCCGCGTACAGCCGCGACTTCAACCAGTGGAGCCCGTCGGATGCGCAATACCACTGGGTCTACAACTGGGACGGCCACAACGAGTTCTGGGGCGGCCGCGTGACCAACTGGAACGTCGGGCGCACCTACGCGCAGGCACGCGGCGCGGAGATCCATACGGCCGGCCAGTACTGGGCGTCGTGCAACCTCGTCGCACGCGATGCGATCGGTGCGCAGGCGATGGACAAGGCATTCCTGAAAGGGTTGTCGATGACCAACAGCTCGACCAACCAGAAGGCCGCCGCGCAGGCCGTGCTGACGGCAGCGTCCGCGCTCGGCTACAGCAGCGCGCAGCTGACCGCGATCGGCAATGCGTACAACCAGAGTTGCACGTACGGCGTGACCGTACCGAAGAAGTCGTAATTCCGCAGCAGGCGTGGGCGCCTCGCACGACCTGCGGCGCGCCCGCTTCCTCGACATCGCCATCCTCACGAGATCGAACATGCCTACTCTGAAACTGACCCGCCTGAGCGCCGCGCTGGGCGGCATGCTGCTGACCGCCGCCGCGCATGCGACGCCGGTGTGGATCACACTCGGCGACGCGGCGTTCCGCCAGTTGCAACGCATCGACGCCGGCGCCACCGCGCAGTACAGCACGACCCTCGACGCGGGCAAGACGGCCGACGGCGCCGCGCGCCGCGAAACCGTTCACGTCGTCGAGATCGACGATTCACGGCTCGGCGACCTGGCCCATGCCGTCCACCATACGCGCGGCCACGGGCCCGGCTATGTCGTGCACGACTCGTTCGACGACGCGCGCCAGGCACTGCAGCCGTTGCCGCCGACGCTCGCGAAACAGGCCGCCGCCTCCGTGTACAAGGTATCGAACGCGCCGCAGATCGGCACGTGGATCCAGCAGCTGCAGGCGAGCAACATCGTCGGCACGATCACGTCGCTGTCCGGCTTCACGAACCGCTACTACACGACGTCGCACGGCGTCGCCGCATCGGACTGGCTCGCACTGCAGTGGAAGCAGCTGGCGGGCTCGCGCGCCGACATCACCGTCGAACAGTTCGCGCACACCGGCTTTCCGCAGAAATCCGTGATCCTGACGATCCGCGGCAGCGATCCGGCCGCGGGCACCGTCGTGCTGGGCGGCCACCTCGACTCGACGGTCGGCCGCACGACGGAGAACACGCGCTCGCCCGGCGCGGACGACGATGCATCGGGCATCGCCAGCCTCACCGAAGCGCTGCGCGTGCTGCTCGCGAACAACTACAAGCCGAAGCGCACGATCAAGTTCGTCGGGTACGCAGCCGAGGAAGCCGGCCTGCTCGGCTCGAAAGCGATCGCGAAGCAGTTCCGCGCGCAGAATGCGAACGTGGTCGGCGTGCTGCAGCTCGACATGACGAACTACAAGGGCGATCCGAAGGATATCTACCTGATCACCGACTACACGAACGCGTCGCAGAACACCTACCTGACGAATCTGGCGAAGACCTACCTGCCGGAACTCGCGATCGGCACGTCGCAGTGCGGGTATGCATGCTCGGATCATGCGTCGTGGAATGCGCAAGGGTATCCGGCGTCGTTTCCGTTCGAAGCCGACCAGAACGACAGCCCGTATATCCATACCGTGAACGACACGCTGGAGAATTCGGATCGCCAGGCGAATCATGCGCTGAAGTTCGGCAAGCTGGCGCTGGCCTACGCGGTCGATCTCGGCGGGAACGGCAGCGCGACCGTCAAGCGCTGACCCGGCGACGGCCGGTGGCGGTGGAACGGGCGCGTGATGCGGGCGCGCCCGTTCGAACCCGGCCGAACGCGTTAGCCGTTCCGGATAGAATCGTCATTCGCTCACTTCAGCAACACGGTGCAATGCCATGACCGATATCTCCCGCTCGTTCGACGATCTCACGCCCGAACGCGTCACGACCGCATTCGACCTGCCCGGCCACACGACCGTCCGCTCGCTCGGCGTCGCACAGGGGATCATCGTGCGCTCGCGCTCGATCGTCGGCTCGTTCGGCGCGTCGCTGCAAACCCTCTTCGGCGGCAATATCACGCTGTATACGTCGCTGTGCGAGAAGGCGCGCCAGCAAGCGTTCGACAAGATGCTTGGCGACGCGCGCAAACTCGGCGCGAATGCGATCGTCGCAATGCGCTACGACTCGACCGAGATCGGGGCGGGCGTCACGGAAGTCATCTGCTACGGCACGGCCGTGCGGGTCGCGCGCGACGCCGGCGCCTGACCGCCAATCGTGCGCGCCGGCCGCCCACACGATCGCAGAAATGGCGTCGGTATTGCCTCAGCGCTCGCGTTCCAGCGAAGTCATGTTCCGCAGTTGCGGAAACAACCGCATCCACGTGAGCGCGACCAGAATCGTCGCGGCGCCACCCACGACGATCGCCGCCGGCGCGCCCCACCATGCGGCCGTCACGCCCGACTCGAATTCGCCGAGCTGGTTCGACGTCCCGATGAACAGCGAATTGACCGCGCTCACGCGCCCGAGCATGTCGTCGGGCGTGCGCAGTTGCACGAGCGACAGCCGCACGACGACGCTGACGACGTCCGACGCGCCGAGCGCGGCCAGCGCCACGAGCGACAGCGCGAAGTGCCGCGACAAGCCGAACACGATCGTCGCGATGCCGAATGCGATCACGCCGCCGAACATCGCGCGGCCCGGCCGCCCCTTCAGCGGGAACCGCGTGAGCCACAGCGTGCCCGCGAGCGCACCGACCGCGGGCGCCGCGCGCAGCGCACCGAGCCCCCACGGGCCGACCTGCAGGATGTCGCGCGCGTAGATCGGCAGCAACGCGGTCGCGCCGCCGAACAGCACCGCGAACAGGTCGAGCGACAGCGCGCCGAGAATCGCCGGCTCGCGCCGGATGAACGCGATCCCCGAAAACACCGAGCGCAGCGTGACCGGTTCGCGCGCGGGCGGCGCACTGCGCAGCGGAATCGTGCCGCTCAGCACCGCCGCGATCGCGAATGCAACGACGCTCGTGCCGAATGCCGCGGGCGCACCGACGCCATACAGCAGCCCGCCGAACGCGGGCCCGAGGATCTGCGCGGCCTGGTTCGCGGACGTCGACAGCGCGGTCGCGCGCGGCAGGTCGGTGCGCGGCACGACGGCCGGCAATAGCGACGACACCGACGGCGACTCGAACGCGCGGGCCGTGCCGACGATCGCCGCGAGCGCGTACACGGCCGGTGCGGCCAGCCACCCTTGCGTGGCGCCGAGCAGGAACACCCCGGCGGCCAGCGCCTCGACGCCCTGGCAGATCGTCGCGATGCGCCGGCGATCGTAGCGGTCGGCCACCTGCCCGACGACGAGCGTCAGTGCGAACATCGGCACGAACTGCGCGAGGCCGACGAGACCGAGCGCGAACGCGCTGTGCGTGAGCGCGTAGACGTACCAGCCGATGGCGACCGACAGGATCTGGAAAGCCAGGGAAGACATGACGCGCGTGCCCCAGAAACGCTGGAACGGGACATGGCGGAACAGGTTGGCGGGTAACGCGGATAAAGGACTGGGGTCGGGCACGGAGTCGGTCATCGAAGTCTCGGCAGGCGGCGCTGCGCGCCGGTACCGTTCGGGGAAACGACGGTGCCGACGCGGCGAAATCGCGATGATATGCCAACCGCGGAAAACGGGCCGCAGGCGTGGGTGCCGACGATTCCGGCGGCCACGTCGAGCGTGGCCGCCGGGTGGATGTCCGGCGACAGGATGTTCCGATGCAGGCGGCCCGCGCGCTTTACCGCGGCGGGCCGCCTGCATCGCTCGAACCCATCGCGATGCCGAACAGGCGTTGCCCTTCCGGCGTGTCCTCGACTCTCCAGCCCTCTGCGCTCAACGCTGCCCGGATCCGGTCGGCTTGGGCCCAGTCCCTGTCGGCCCTCGCGCGCTCACGCTCGCCGAGCAACACGCGGACATGGTCCGGAACGTCGAACGCAACCGGCCGCCATTCGCGCAAGCCGAGACCGAGCACGTCGTCGAAGCTGTCGACGGTCGCTTTCAGGGTGGCAGGCGGCAGGTTGCTCCTGACCAGGTCCCACAGCACCGCGAGCGCCCTCGGCAGATTCAGGTCCTCGTTCACTTCGGCATCGAATCGCGCGGCGAAATCCGCGTCGACGCGCCCGCCGTCCGGCCAGCCGGCATGGAGGTGCCGAAGCCGATTCAGCGCGGTGTGCGCCGCGTCGAGCGACGCCCATGTGAAATGCAGCTTGCTTCGATAGTGGGCCGTCAGGCACAGGTAGCGGTACGCGAGCGAATCGACACCCCGGCTCTGCAAGGTCTGCAGGCGAACGAACTCGCCGCTCGACTTCGACATCTTCGCATCGGCATCGAGCGTCAGGAAGTGCCCGTGCATCCAGTAATTCGCGAGTTGCGTGCCGTAGGCCGCCCGCGTCTGCGCGATCTCGTTGCTGTGATGCACGGCGATATGATCCTCGCCGCCGCAATGGATATCGAACAACGTCCCGAGATACTTCGCCGACATCGCCGAGCATTCGATATGCCAGCCCGGAAAACCGCGCCCCCACGGGCTGTCCCATTCCATTTGCCGCTTGACGTCGGCCGGGCTGAACTTCCACAACGCGAAATCCGTGATGCTCCGCTTTCCGCCCAGCGCCACCCGCTTGCCCGCCTGCAACCCCGCGCGGTCCAGCCGCGCGAGATAACCGTAGTCGTCCTGACGACTGGTGTCGAAGTAGAGCCCGTCGTCCGTCCGGTAGACGTAGCCGCCCCGGTCGAGCGTTTCGATGAACGCGATCTGTTCGGCGATGTGATCGGTGGCACGGCACCACACCGTCGGCTCGAGCAGGTTGAGCGCGCGCCAGTCGCGGACGAACGCCTCGGTGTAGCGCCGGGCGATGGCCCATGCCGATTCGCCGGTCCGACGGCTGCCCTTCTCCATCTTGTCTTCGCCTTCGTCCGCATCCGACGTCAGGTGGCCGACGTCGGTGATGTTGACGACGTGCCGGACCGCGTAGCCGTTGCGCGCCAGTACACGACGCAGGAGGTCCTCGAACACGTAGGTTCTCAGGTTGCCGATGTGGGCATCGTCGTAAACCGTCGGGCCGCAGCAATACATGCCGACCTGCCCGGCCCGGATAGGCGTGAAGGGGCGCACGGTACGCGACCAGGTGTCATACAGCGCAAGCGGCATCGAGTTTCTCCGTCCCGAAGGGGTGGGCCCAAAAACAAAAAGGCCGCCTGTCTTGCATCACAGGCGGCCGGAAGGCGATTGCTTGAATGTTTAGCGAATGCGCTAGACGCAACTTCCCCCTGGCATGTTTTGACAACATGCACGGATGAACGAGGAGGAGGAAATGGCGCGATTCAGCATGTGGACGATGCTAGCGCCTATAGACGGCAATGGTCAATACCATCCGACCGCTGTTCCCCGGGCGGCGGCCAGGCTGCCGGCACGGGCCGGACGGCCTTCATGCCCGCTCACGCCCGGCAAAAAAAGCGCGAACCGAGGTTCGCGCCAAAGAGAGACCGCTCGCTGAAGACGTCGCTGCCCCACCCCATCCCACTCAGAACGAATGCCGCATCCCGATCCGCACGTCGGCCTGCGTCTGCGTCGTCGACGGCGTGAAGCTGTAGCCGACCACCGCATCGACGCCTTGCGACGCGCGCAGGTAATCGCCGGAGATGTAGATGTCGGTGCGCTTCGACAGCAGGTAGTGCAGGCCGGCCGTGCCCTGGTTCCAGTGGTGGCCTTCGAAGCGCGTGTGCTGGTAGCCCGCGATGAGGCTCAGCGCCGGCGTGAACTGGTACAGGCCGCCGCCTTCGTACACCTGCATGTGCGACGACTGGCCGAAGCCCTTGATCGTCGTATACGAGTAGTTGGCGTCGAGCGTCAGCTTGCCGATCGTGTAGCTGGTTCCGATGCCGAACGTGCCCTGGCTGTCGACGTCCATCGCGGTGTTCGCGAACAGGTCGGTGCGTGCGCCGGTCGCCGGATCGACGGTGACGGTCTGCTGGCCGAGGAACGTGTGCGTGCCGATCATCGCGTACGGGTCGAACGCATAGATGCCGTTCGGGTTGTTCAGGCGCGTGTATGCGGCGCCGATCGAGAAGTCGCCCTTCGTGAAGCTCGCGCCCGCACTCCAGGCGCTGTTGCGATGGAAGTTGCCCGCGACGTTGCCGAACGAGTACATCGCGCCGAACTTGAAGCCGCTCAGGTCGTTGGACAGGAACTTCACCGAGTTCGGCAGGCGGTCGCCGTTGAAGCGGTCGAAGTCGCCCTGGTGGATCGCGTAGCCGCTGCCCCACGCGGAGATGTTGTAGATCGATACGAGCTCGTTCGTGATGTCGAGCTGGTTGCCGAACGACAGCGTGCCCCAGTCGTTCTGCAGGCCGACATACGCCTGGCGGCCGAATTCCGCGCCGCCGAAGCCGAGCTGCCCGTTGCCGAGGCGGAAGCCGCTCTCGAGGGTGAACACGGCCTTCAGGCCGCCGCCGAGATCTTCCGTGCCCTTGAGGCCGAAGCGGTTCCCGTACGCGACGCCGTCGTCGAACTTGACCACGTGCGAGCCGCCCGTGTTGTTCACGTACGTGATGCCGGCGTCGAGAATCCCGTACAGCGTCACACTGCTCTGCGCATGCCCGATGGCGGGTACACAGGCCGCGCATGCAAGCGCGGCGGCTACGGCAACTTTCGTATGCTTCATTATCGACCACCCTCCCTGAACCGTTCGATGGATAGAATCTCGTCCCGGCGCGTGCCGCGATGCGCCGGTGGATTCGAATTCGGTACGCCCGCTGGCTTCGGTATTTCGTTTTCCGCAATAACGCAGCCATTGGCGAAAAATACAAACCCATATTTCGGGTCACCCGTCTGAAGGCGACACTAAATGGTCACGATGCGACGGATCGGGAAAACACGTAGACAGGCGGCACGGTAAAACCGGCCGCCGAAAGGGTGGGAATCAGCGCCCGTCGAGGGCCGCGCGCACGGCCGGCAAGCCCGGTGCGCCGGCCGCCGTCGTCACGCCGTCGAGCCAGCCGGCGACCAGCGCGGGCTCGGCCTTCAGCGCATGCTGCGCCGCGAGCGCGGGCGACGTCTTGCGGTCGAGCATGTCGGCGATCATCCGGTTCTCGACGTCGACGGAGAACGTCATCTGCCGGAACAGCCGCGCGAGGTTCGCGCACTGGCCGGCGAACCCGGCACGCGTGACCGTGTTGACCGTCGCGCCGCCGTAGTTCGGGCCGAAGTACGCATCGCCGCCCGACAGATACGTCAGATGGAACTTCGTGTTCATCAGGTGCGGCTCCCACGCGAGAAACACGATCCAGCGCTTGTCGCGCACCGCGCGCTCGACCTGCGTGAGCATGCCCGTCTCGCTCGATTCGACCAGCGACCAGTTCGCCGCGCCGAGCGCACGGTCGGACAGCATCCGCTTGATGTTCTGGTTCGCGGGCGCGCCGGGCTCGATCCCGTAGATCTTGCCGCCGAAGCGGTCCGCATAGCGCGCGAGATCGGCGAACGTATGCACGCCGGCGGCCGCCACGTAGTCGGGCACCGCGAGCGTGAACTTCGCGCCGCTCAGGTTCGCGTGCAGCACGTCGATCGATTTCTCGTCGACGAACGGCTTCACGAGCGGCGCCTGCGCGGGCATCCAGTTGCCGAGGAACACGTCGACCTGCCCTTTCTTGAGCCCCTGATACGTGATCGGCACCGACAGGTTCGCCACGTCCTGCCGATAGCCGAGCGCCTTCAGCACGACGCCCGCCATCGCGTTCGTCGCGTCGATGTCGGTCCAGCCGGGCGCCGCCATCTTCACGTCGCTGCACGTCTGCGGGTCGGCCGCGTGCGCGGCCTGCGTCGTCATCAGGCACGCGGCCGCGGCGAGCGCCGCGCCGATCCTTCGGATTGCTGCATTGCGTTGCCGTTTCATGGTTCGATTCCTCCGTCGTTCTTCAATGATCGCGATGCGGTACGCTTAGCGCCCGACTCGCGGAAACCGCGCCATTGCCTCGAGCGTGTCGAGCTCGATATGGTTGCGCATGTAGCGCTGGCTCGCGTCGGTGAACGGCTGCCAGTCCCACGCCTGGATGCGGCCCTGCGTCGTGGCCGCGTAATGGAAGCGCCGGCGCCGCTGGCTCGCGCGCACCTGCCGGTCCAGCTCGGGCAGGTTCCAGCGCTGCGCGGCTTGCGCGCGGAACGCGGCAAGCACGTCGGCCGCTTCCGGCGCGCCGGCCAGGTTCGTCAGCTCGCGCGGGTCGTCCGACAGGTTGTACAGCTGGTCGGGATCGAGCGGGCAATGCACGTACTTCCAGTCGCCGCTGCGGATCATCACGACCGGCGCGACCGCGCCTTCCGCCAGGTATTCGCCGAGCGCGACGTCGTGCGCCGGCGTGCCGTGCAGGTGCGGCACCAGGCTCGCGCCATCGACCGGGTCGGGCCAGCCGCCGGCCGGTGCCGCGCCGGCGAGGTCGACGAGCGTCGGCAGCAGGTCGACGTGCGACACGGGCCCGCGCACGCGGGCGGCGTCGAAGCGGCCCGGCGCATGCACGATCAGCGGCACGCGGCAGCCGCCTTCGAAGAACGTCATCTTGTACCAGAGCCCGCGTTCGCCAAGCATGTCGCCGTGGTCGGACGTGACGATCACGATCGTATCGTCGGCGAATCCGCACTGTTCGAGCGCGGCCAGCACGCTGCCGAACTGCGTGTCGACGTAGGACGTCGCGCCGTAATAGGCGCGGCGCGCGGCGCGGATCTGCGCGTCGGTGGGCGGCGTGCGGTCGTTCTCGCAGACGAAGCGCAGCCGCTGCGAATGCGGATCGCTTTCCGCTGCATCGAGGTGCACGGCCGGCATGTCGATGTCGTCGTCGCTGTACAGATCCCAGTAGTCGCGCGTGATCGCATACGGGTCGTGCGGATGGGTCAGCGACACGACCATGCAGAACGGCCGCGCATCGTGCCCGGCCGCGCGCTCGCGCGCGACGTCGTACAGCTTCTGCTTCGCCGCGAACGTGACTTCGTCGTCGAAATCGAGCTGATTGGTACGCACGCACGGGCCGGCCTCCAGCACCGAACTCATGTTGTGGTACCAGCTCGGCCGCTCGGTCGGGCTGTCCCAGTCGGGCACCCAACCGAAATCGGCCGGATAGATGTCGGTCGTGAGGCGCTCCTCGAAGCCGTGCAGTTGGTCGGGCCCGCAGAAATGCATCTTGCCGGACAGCATCGTCCGGTAGCCGCCCGCGCGCAGGTAGTGCGCGAAGGTCAGCGTTTGCGCCGGCAATTCGGCGGCGTTATCGTAGGCGCCGATCCCCGACGGCAGCTTGCCCGTCAGCAGCGAGAAGCGCGACGGCGCGCACAGCGGGCTCGCGCAGTACGCGGCGTCGAACACCACGCCTTGCGCGGCGAGACGGTCCAGCGTCGGCGTGCGCGCGACGCGATTGCCGTAGGCCGGCAGCGCGAACGGCGTGAGCTGGTCGGCCATCAGGATCAGGATGTTGGGTGTCGGGTTCGTCATCGGCTGTCGTGGGGAAAACGGTGTTCGAATGGAGCGGCGCGCCGCTCGCGCAGCGGGACGTCCGGCATGACGGAGGCGGCTCGGCGAAAGTGCCGCACGGGCGGGCCGCGCTGGCTAGAATCGCGGAATGCGTGGCGCGGTGCCCGTGAAGCGGGCTTGAAGCGGGCTTTGAAGCAGGCCGCGAAGCGCAGGTACCGCACCGTCCGAAGCACTATCCCCCACCCGAATTCGCGCGGGTAGGCGTCCGGCCCTTATGGGGCCATTAGAGAGACTTATGTCGAAATCCGAACCGTTACCGTCGATGCAGGCGCTGCGCGCGTTCGAATCGGCCGCCCGGCTCGCGAGCTTCACGGCCGCCGCGCGCGAGCTCGGCTCCACCCAGCCGGCCGTGAGCCAGCAGGTGTTCCAGCTCGAGGCCGAACTGGGCGTGCCGCTGTTCGAGCGCAGCCCGCGCGGCGTCACGCTGACGGCCGACGGCGAGTGCCTGTACGAAGCCGTGCGGCTGAGCCTCGACACGCTGCGCGGCGCGACCGCGACCCTGCGCGCGCGCCGCGAGCACGGCGCGCTCACGATCGTCACCGACTTCGGCTTCGCGACCTACTGGCTGATGCCGCGCCTGGCCGGGCTGAAGCGCGTGATGCCGGATGTCGACGTGCGTGTCGTCACGTCACAGGATTACGACGCGCAGCGCGACCATGGCGACATCGCGATCCTGTTCGGCGACGGCCATTGGCCGTCGTGCACCGCCGCACGCCTCTTTCCGGAATCGGTCACGCCCGTCTGCTCGCCCGCGTTCCGCGACGCGCACCCGCACGTCGCGCGGGCCGAGCACCTACCGGCCCTGCCGCTGCTGCACGTGCAGCCGACGCGCCCCGAGCGCTGGCTGTCGTGGTCCGGCTGGTTCGACGCGCACGGCCTCGATACGGCCGCCGCCGCGCGCGGCGTGACCTTCAACAGCTACGCGCTCGTGATCCATGCGGCGCTGCTCGGCGAAGGTGTCGCGCTGGGCTGGTCGCCGCTCGTCGACGAACTCGTCGCGTCGGGGCAGCTCGTGAAGCTCGTCGACGCGCCGGTCGTCACGTCGCGCGGCTACTTCCTGGTGCGGCCGCCGCAGCGGCCCGAGCCCGACGCGACCCACGTGTTCCGGCGCTGGCTGCTCGACGCGTGCGCGAGCGCGTGACGGGCGCACCGCGCCTCCGCGCGCTGGCGCGCCGATACCAGCCACACGGCGCGTTGGTTCTATCCGCCCCGAAATCGTCCTGATTTACTTGAGCCTCCCGCTACCCGCGCGGCGCGGCGCTGTCATGCGCCGCCGCACGGCCGTGCGCCCATGCCATCCGAGGAGTCTCATGACCGCCGAGCACCGCCCCGATCAATTCGTCCTGACACTGTCGTGCCCGAGCGCGGCCGGCCAGGTCGCCGCCGTCGTCGGCTTTCTCGATCGCCATCGCTGCTATGTCGATGCGCTGAACGTGTTCGACGACGATCTCAGCAACCGCTTCTTCGTGCGCTGCGTCTTTCATCCGACGGATGAAACGCTGCAGATCGATGCACTGCGTCACGAATTCGCACCGATCGCGACCGGGCTCGGCGGCCAGCAGGGCGACATGCAGTGGGCGATCCACGACGTGAACGCGCGGCCCAAGGTGCTGATCATGGTGTCGAAGCTCGAGCACTGCCTCGCGGACCTGCTGTTCCGCTGGCGGATGGGCGAGCTGAAGATGGACATCGTCGGCATCGTGTCGAACCATCCGGATTTCGAGCCGCTCGCCGCGCAGCACGGGCTGCCGTTCCGCCACTTCCCGATCACGGCCGAGACGAAGGCGCAGCAGGAAGCGCAGTGGCTCGACTTCTTCGAATCGAGCGGCGCCGAACTCGTGATCCTCGCGCGCTACATGCAGGTGCTGTCGCAGGAGACGAGCGCGAAGCTCGCGAACCGCGCGATCAACATCCATCATTCGTTCCTGCCCGGCTTCAAGGGTGCGAAGCCGTATCACCAGGCGCATGCGCGCGGCGTGAAGCTGATCGGCGCGACCGCGCACTTCGTCACCGACGATCTCGACGAAGGCCCGATCATCGAACAGGTCGTCGAGCGGGTCGATCATGCGCTGCGGCCGGAGCAGTTGCTCGCGGTGGGACGCGATGTCGAATCGCTCACGCTCGCGCGCGCGGTGAAAGCGTTCATCGAGCGGCGCGTGTTCCTGAACGGGGATCGGACGGTGGTGTTTTCGTAAGCGAAAAGGCGTCGCGCTCGACACGCGCCGGAAACGAGAAAGGCTCGACGGTAGGTACCGGTCGAGCCTTTTTTGTCTTCGCGCTGCGCCACGCGACGCTCCGTGTGCGGTTTCCGGAGCCGCCGCGCGCCGCAGCGCATGCGCTACCGCTTCACTTCACCCACGCAAAGTAATACGACAGCCAGATCGTGAGCCCCGCGCCAATCAACGCAACGTAAGGCATCAGATTCAACCACATCGCGCGCTTCGGCACCTCGAGTTCCATGTCGCGCTGCATCTGCGCCGGGAACCGGCCGCGATCCTGCCAGTAGTGGCGGAACAGGAACACCGGCACGATCAGCAGCATCGCGATCAGCCCGTTGCGCAGCGTGCCCTCGCCCTGCAGGTTCGCGCCCGCGCCGACATACACCAGGTTCGCATACCCGCAGATCGCACCGCCGACGAGCAGCCACGTCGGGCAGCGGAACGGCCGATCCCAGTTGCCGCGATCCATCCGGTGGATCCAGCCCGACTGAAGATTCAGGAATACGAACAGCATGTAGCAGACGTTCGAGATCGACAGCACCGTCATGTAGTCCGACATCATCAGCAACACGAGGTTGAAGCCGAGATCGGTCCACATCGCACGCGTGGGCGAGCCGTGCTCGTTTACGTGCGACAGGTACTTGGGCAGCCAGCCGTCGACCGATGCCTGGTACAGCGTGCGCGACGAGCCCATCATCGACGTCATCACGATCAGCAGGATCGACAGCATCAGCATCACGACGACCGCATTCGCGACCCATGCACCGCCGCCGACGATCTTCGCCATCGCGGCCGCGACGCCGGTGCCGTCGCCGATCGACGGATCGAGCATCGCCTGCGTACCGAGTGCGCCCTGGAACGCCATCGGCACGAGCGTCATCACGACGAGGCACAGCGCGCCCGACCAGAAGATCGCCTTGGCGGTATCACGACGCGGGTCACGGAATTCACGCGTGTAGCAGACGGCCGTCTCGAAGCCGTACGACGCCCAGCCGGCCATGAACATCGCACCGAGCGCCATCGTGACGCCCTGCCCGTTCCACGAGCCGAACGTCGCGGCCGTGAGATTGCCGTTCGCGTCGTGACCGAGCGGCAGCAGCGGGAGCAGGTTCGACATCGGCACGTCGCCCGTGACGAACGGCACGATGCCGACGATCAACAGCGGCGTGAGCGACGCGATGCCGAGAATGCGCTGCGTGCGCGCAGCCTTCGACGCACCGCTGTGCTGAAGCTTGAACGTAATGAGAAGCAGGATCGTCGCGATGATGAACGTCGCATTGATCCGCAGGGACAGACCCGGCTTGATGAACCCGAGATCCGCAACCTTGAGCTGCCAGTGCAGCACCGCCGCGTCGGCGGGAAAGAGACTCGTGAGCGCATAGCTCGCCGCGAGGCCGCAGCCGAGCGCAAGCATCGGCGACCACGCGAGCCAGTTGCACCACACGGAAACCGGGGCAATCAGCTTGCTGTAACGAACCCAGCCGATCGCGCCATACACGGACGCGCCGCCCGATTTATGGGGAAATAGCCCCGATATTTCCGCATAAGTCGCGCTTTGAACCAGCCCCATCGTGATCGCGGCGATCCAGATCGCCCACGCGGGCTGGCCGATCGTCGCGCATACGCCGCCGATCGTGAACAGCACGCCTGCCGGCACGCCGCTCGTTACCCAAAAAGCGTCTTTCCAGGTCAGGCCACGATGCAGCGTGTGGCCCGTCGAATCATGTGAGATGGTTGCCTCAACATCACTGGTGCGATTCGCACGCAGTCCTGCTTGACTCATCCAATTCCTCCTGTGATGACTCCGCACAAGGGCGCTAGTGTAACAACTTACGCACTTTTCTGCAGAATCAAAAAAATAATTCCGGGATAAGGTCGCGTCGCAGTGCGATTATTTCGCATTCCTTCCGACCTTTCCCGGACTGTCTCTTCATCTGGTTATTGCGGCGAATCGCCGCGGTCTTACTGTGCGCCTTCAGTCCACGCATTCACGCGGTCGGCATGGGCCGCGATCCACGCATCGGCTGCCGCTTCGGGCTTCGAACCGTTCTGGATCGCCAGCATCACGCTGTCGATTTCACCCGGCTTCCACTGGAATTTCTTCAGGAACGCGACCACCGGCTTCGCCTTCGCTTCGAGCTCCGGATTCACGACGCTGTCGACGTGCTCCGCGCCGCCGTACACCTTCTTCGGATCCTCGAGGAAGCGCAGCTTCCACTTCGCGAACATCCAGTGCGGCGCCCAGCCCGTCACGATGACCGGCTTGTTCGCGCTGACCGAACGCGACAGCTCGGCCGTCATCGCACTGCCCGAGCTCGGCATCAGCGTGTAGTTCAGCCCGTAGCTCTTGATCGCGTCGTCGGTCTTGCGCATCACGCCGGCACCGGCATCGATGCCGACGATCCGGCCGCCGAAGCTGCCCTTCTCCGCGTTCAGGTCGTCGATGCTCTTCGCCTTCACGTAGGCAGGCACGATCAGGCCGATCTTTGCATCCGGGAAATTCGCACCGAGGTCGACGACCTTGGCCTTGTATTCATCCCAGTACGAGCCGTGCGTGACCGGCAGCCACGCGGACAGCGTCGCATCGAGATCGCCGCGCGCGACACCCTGCCACATGATCCCGGCCGCGACCGGCACGAGCTTCACTTCGTAGCCGAGCTTCTTCTCGATCACGCGTGCCGCGACGTTCGACGTCGCCACGCTGTCGTCCCAGCCTTCGACGTAGCCGATTTTCAGCGTCGGCTTCGTATCGGCGAGCGCCGACGCGCTCAATGCCACCATTGCCGACAGGGCGCCGGTCCACAACAGCTTTCCGAACAGTTTCATGGTCGATCTCCTTGAAATGCGCACCGTGCGCGTGGTCTCTCTAGGTTCTTCAACCACAAATCCGCGGTATCGTTGTTTTCCGACGGATGCTTGTCCGGACGCGACGCGCCCGGACAGCCGATGGCGTGTTGCGACTACTTGTCGATCACGAGATCCGACAGCGGCTTGCTGCAGCACAGCAGCACCATCCCCTGGTCGATCTCGCGCTGGCGGATACCGCCGTTGTGCTTCATTTCCACCTGCCCCGACACGAGCTTCACCTTGCAGGTGCCGCACATGCCCTGCGTGCACGAGGCCGGCAGCCGCACGCCCGACTGGCGCGCCGCATCCAGCACGTGCTGCTCCGAGCCGCACGAAATCTCGCGATTGCTCTTGGCGAAGCTGACCGTGTACTGCTTCGTGTCGGTGCCGGTGTCGGCGCCGTCGGCCAGTGGCGCGAGATCGGCGAGCAGTTCGTCGCTTGCGGTTTCGGCAAGCGTTTCGAACGAGAAGCTTTCCTCGTGATACTGCTTGCGATCGAAGCCGGCTTCGTCGAGCAGGTCGCGCACGGCCTTCATGTACGGCGCGGGGCCGCACGTGAAGATTTCGCGCTCCATGAAATCCGGTGCGATCAGCTTCAGCAGCGGCAGCGTCAGGAAGCCCGTGACGCCCGGCCAGTTGGTGCGGGCGCCGACGCGCTCGACGACGAACGACGTGCGGAAGTTCGTGTGGTTCGACGCGATCAGGTCGAGCTCGCGCGCGAAGATGATGTCGTCCGGCGTACGCGCGCTGTGCACGAACAGGATGTCGCGATCCTCGGCGAGATCATGGTGCGCGCGGCTCATCGACATCAGCGGCGTGACGCCCGAGCCGGCCGACAGGAACAGGTACTTGCGCGCCGGATGCCGTGCGCACGTGAATTCGCCGGCCGGGCCGAGCACGCGCACCGGCATGCCCGGCTGCAGGTTGTCGTGCAGCCAGTTCGACACCTTGCCGCCCGGCACGCGCTTCACCGTGATCGATACCGTGTGCGGCCGCGCGGGCGACGACGAGATCGTGTAGCAGCGGTTGATCGTTTCGCCGTCGATGTCGAGCTCGAGCGTGAGGAACTGCCCGGGCTCGAACGAGAACGAGCGGCCTTGCGGCGAACGGAAGAAGAAACTCTTCACGTCGTGCGTTTCCTGCCGCACGTGGCAGCACACCAGCGTTTCCTCGACGTCGCTCGTCCAGCGCTCGGGAAGGGCGTTCCAGAACGCCGGGCGCGTCACCCGGCTGTCCGTCGGCTCGAAGTTGGCCGCATCTCGCATCATGTCTGACTCCGCTTTACGCTGCTAGGTGCTTATTCGCCGGTTTTTTCGGCGAGCCGGCCGATGTACCAGGCCGAGAATTTTTCGACGAGACCTTCCGTGAACGGCGAATACGGGCCCGGCTCGTACGCGCTGCTGGTCGCGCCGCGCTGCGAGAATTCGACGAGCGCGCGATCCTGGTCGTTGGTCGCGTTCCACACGGCCGTGAGATTCTTCACGTCGTAGTCGATACCTTCCTTCGCGTCCTTGTGCACGAGCCACTTCGTGCGCACGAGCGTCTTGCCGGCCGACAGCGGGATCACCGAGAACGTCACGATGTGATCGCTCATGAAGTGGTGCCACGAGTTCGGCTGCGTCCAGAACGACAGCCCGCCGAGGTCGGCCTTGTCGAAGCCGCCGAGCAGCTTCTTCGATGCGACCTTCGCATCGAGCGTCTGCGATTCGCCGTGGCGATCAAGCGGCAGGCGCTGCGTGCGGAAACCCGTCACGTCGAGCAGCTTCTCGATCTCTTCGGACGGCAGGCCCATCTCGGCCCACTCCTTGCCGCGCCGCACGCAGGTTTCCGCGAACGCGTCCATGCCTTCGGCGTTCGCGTCGGAGCGCTGGTAGCCGAAGCCGTATTCGTACAGCGAGATGGTGAGCTCCGGATGGTTCGCGACGCAGTGATAGCACTCGCGGTTGTTCTCCATCGTGAGCTTCCAGTTGCCTTCCTCGATGATGTCGACCTGCGCGGCGATCTTCGTGTTCGGCAGATCGTGCGGCAGCAGGTACGGCTCCATCTCGGCGCGCAGCTGCGCGAAGTCGGCGGGCGGCTCGTCGGCGAGGCAGACGAAGATCAGGCCCGCGAGGTTCTCGACGTGCACCGACTTCAGGCTGTGCTTGCAGCGGTCGAACTTCTCGCCCATGTGCTCGGCGAACATCAGCTGGCCCGTCAGGTTGTAGGTCCAGCTGTGGTACGGGCACACGATGTTGCCGACCGAGCCCTTGTCCTCGTTGCACAGGCGCGCGCCGCGGTGACGGCACACGTTGTGGAACGCGCGGATCGCCATGTCGTCGTCGCGCACGATCAGGATCGAATCGCTCCCCAGTTCCACGGTCACGTAGTCGCCCGGCTCCGGAATGTCCGGCTCGACCGCCACCTGGATCCAGTGCTGGCGGAAAATCGCCTCCATGTCGAGCGCGAAGATGTCCTCGCTCGTGTAGAACGGCGCTTCGAGGCTGTGCCCTTCCTTGCGCCGCTCGATCAATGCACGAATGTCTGCCGATACTTTCATCGTTTGCTCCGGATTCCTTGCATCCCTGGGTTCTTGCCGACAGGCATCAAAATCAGTAGTCGATGAGCTGATGCTCGCGCAAATACGCGAGGATCACTTGTGCTTTTTCGACCGAACTCCCTTCATTTACGACGTTGCCGCCACGGCTTTCGGTCGTCGTCGCGGACAGCATCCGGGCATGCCCGGAACGCTTCTCGGCGGCGACCAGCTTTACGGGTTTACGCTCGATCGGGCCGACCTTCCACGCGGCCGCGTCGGCGTCCGCGCCGGGCGCCGCGAGCGCCGGCCGGATCGCGCCGGCGCGCAGCCGTGCATACGCGTAGCGCGGCTCGGCATTGGCGAGCGGATGGACGGCGACGACGGCCGGCAGCACCGCATCGACGCGCCGCCGCAGCCCTTTCGGCAAAAATTGCCGGACGGCCACGCGACCGCCGTCGACCGTCACGTCGACGGCCGAACCGACCAGCGGATAGCCGAGCGCCGCGGCGACGCGATACGGCAGCATGCCGGTGTCGTACGCGCCCTCGGCGCGCGTGCCGGTCAGCACGAGGTCGTAGTCCTCGACGCGCGCGGCGAGCGCATGCACGGCGTCGTCGCCGTCGCGGCAGGCCAGCACCTCGACCTCCCGCGCGCCGAGCGCGAGATATTCGGCAAGCGCCGCATTCGCGGGGTCGCCCGCATGGATCACGTCGAGCTTCGCGCGATGCCGCTCCGCGAGCTGGCGGCCGGTTTCGAGCGCGGCCGCGTCGTTGCGGCTGTAGCGCGCGACGCCGCTGACCGGATGGCGGCCGACGGACACGAGCACCGCGATGCGTTGCAAGGGGCGGGGGGCGTTCATGCGGCGACTCCTTCCGGTTCACGGGTGCCGACCGCGGCCGGCGATTCGCCACGCGCGGCGCGCGCGGCCTGCACCTGTTCGATCAGTGCGGCAATCGTGCCCTGCGCGTCGCCGACCACCGTCAGGTTCGCGCGCTTCGCGATCGGCGCGCTGCCGTCGAGGTTCACCGCGATCACGTGGCGGCAGTCCTTGATCCCCTGCAGGTGCTGCACCGCGCCCGAGATGCCGAACGCGATGTACACGCTCGCCTCGACCGTCTTGCCGGTCGCACCGACCTGCTTGTCGCGCGTGAAGTGACCGTTGTCGACCGCGACGCGGCTCGCGCCGATCGCCGCGCCGAATGCACCGGCCAGCCGCTCGAACGCGCCGATGTCGGACACGCCGTTGCCGGCCGACACGATGAAATCGGCTTCCTCGAGCGCGACCTGGGCAGCGTCGATTTCGTCGAGGCCGAGATCGCGGTACGGCTGCGCGGCGTCGTGCGCCGGCCGGATGAAGTCGGCGGCCAGGCGTTCGCCCGCACCGACGAACGGCAGCTTTGCGTCGACCGCGTTCTGCGCGAGCAGGATCACGTCGGGCAGCGCACGGGTGGCAAACGCGCGCCCGGCCTGCGCATACGCGCCGACATGCTTCGCGTCGATCTCGACGACGTGCGCCGCGACGCTCGCGCCCGCGGCCGCCGCGTAACGCCGGCCGAGATCGCCGTCGCCCGTCGCGTTGTCGGGCACGAACACGTGTTTCGGCGCAAGCGCCGCCACGCACGCCTGCAGTGCTTGCAATTCGCTTTCAGGATCGAACGCGCGGCGATCGAAGCCGGCGAGTTCAAGCAGCTTGTCGACGCCCAGTTCGGCCACGTCGTCCTTCAGTTCACCGAACGCCAGCAACGCGACTTCGGTCTGCGCATCGGCGAGCAATGCGGCGGCGGCGATGGCCTGCCGCGAATGATCGTCGAGCGCGCCACGTTCACTGTGCGCGACCACCAGCATCACGTGCTTCGGATCCTGCACCGCGCGGCGCGGCTTCGCGGCCGCCGCGCCATGACCGTGCGCGAACCCGTGCACGGCGTTCGCATCGGCGCTGCCTTCCTCGCCGAGCGTGATGCGCTTCAGGCCGGCGGCCGTGATGATGAACGGCCGGCGCGGATCGATTCGTTTGATCGTGTTCATCGATTCACTCCAGCGAGGCGGCAACGAGTTCGGCCACGTCGAGCACGTCGGGGCGCGGGCCCACGACACCTTCGAGCATCGCCGTGCAGTTCGGGCAGGCAACCGCGACCACGTCCGCGCCGATCGTGCGGGCGTCGGCGATGCGGATGTCGGGAATGCGCTGCTTGCCGGGGATGTCGGTCAGCGGCGCACCGCCGCCGCCGCCGCAGCAGCGGCCGCGCATGCCGTTGCGCTCCATCTCGACGACCTGGATGCCGATCGTCTTCAGCAGCTTGCGCGGCGCTTCCGTCTCGCCGTTGTAGCGGCCGAGGTAGCACGGATCGTGATACGTGGTGCGCTTGTCCTGCAGCGCTTCGACGGCCTTCGGCGCGATCTTGCCGCTGTCGGCCAGCTCCGCGAGGAAGGTCGTGTGATGCTTGACCGTCACGCGCAGCCCGAGCGCACGGTATTCGTTGCGCAGGCTGTGCATCACGTGCGGGTCGGCCGTCACGATCTGCTGGTACGACAGCGTGCCGAGCGTGCCGATCAGGCGCTTCGCCATCTGCTGGAAGGTCGCTTCGTCGCCGAGCCGGCGGGCGACGTCGCCCGTGTCGGTTTCCGTTGCGCCGAGCACCGCATAGTCGACGCCCGCCTTGTTCAGCACCGTGACGAACGCGCGCAGCGTGCGCTGGTAGCGCATGTCGAACGCGCCTTCACCCGCGACGAACAGCACGTCGACCGGCTTGCCGGGTTGCGCGACCGGCGCGCTCAGGTCGACCGACCAGTCGTAGCGCGCGGCCGTGTCGTAGCCGCCCATCGTGCCCGTCTCGCGCAGGTTCGCGAGCACTTCCTGGCCCTTGCCCGGCACCGTGCCGTGCACGAGCGTGCGGTTGCGGCGCATGTCGACGATCGCGTCGACATGCTCGATCAGCATCGGGCATTCCTGCACGCACGCGCGGCAGGTGGTGCACGACCACAGCGTCTGTTCCTCAATCAGGCCCGACACGATCGGGCCGTTCGGCTCGCCGCGATGCTGGCCGACCGCGAGGCCCGGCGACGGGCTGCCCGCGTAGGCCGCATCGGTGCCGCCCGCCATCCCGACGACCAGATCCTGGATCAGCTTCTTCGGGTTCAGCGGCTGGCCCGACGCGAACGCGGGGCACGCGGCTTCGCACTTGCCGCACTGCACGCACGCGTCGAAGCTCAGCAACTGGTTCCAGCGGAATTCGACCGGCTTCTCGACGCCGTACTCCTGATGCTCGATGTCCGGCAGCTTCAGCGCGGTCGGCGGCGTGGCCGTGCCGTTGCCGGTGAACGATTCACGGGTGGCCGCGAAACGCTCCTGGCGCGGGTGGAAAGCGAGGTGCAGGAGACCTGCGATCGCATGCTTCATCGGGCCGCCCTGCGCGGCACCGACCGTCATCGTGAAGGCGCCGACACCGATCAGCACGGCGCAGAGCACCGCGAACGCACCCGACATCGCGCCGGTCGGCACCAGCATGAACAGCACGAGGCCGAGCGCGAACGAGCCGAGCAGCCAGGGCAGCGTATTCCACGGGCCGCGCGACAGGCGGGCCGGCACGTCCCTGGCCGCACGCCGGCGCCACACGAACACCGCGCCGACCAGCATCGCGAGCGCCGCGAGGAAGATCAGCTTGTCGAGCCACGGCGAGTAGATCGCGAGGCCGTAGTTGATGAACACCAGCGCGAGCGCGCCGATCGCGCCGCCGGCCGTCGCGACGTGCGTCTTCGCGATGTACGGATCACGGGCGACCACGTGGTGCAGGTCGACGAAATAGCGCTTCGGGATCGCGAACAGGTTCGCGACGCCGAACGAGCCGGGCGCGGTGGCCCGGCCGAGACGCCAGTAGGACGAGCGCTTCGCGACCGCGAACGCGAGCCCCGCCACCGACAGCCACAACAGGGCGGTAATGAGGAAGGACGGGTTCATCGTTTAGAAATCCTTCACGAGACGCAGCGAGTCGTAGATCGCCCCGTGGACGTTGTGCATCGAGATGCAATCGCCGACACGGAACAGCAGGAAACGGCCGTTGCCGAGTTCTTCCGACAGGCACGGCTGCGGCTCGGCCGCGAACAGCGTGTGCGGATCGATCTGGCCGCGGTTCACCGATTCCGGCTTGAGCTTCCAGTACAGCTCGTCGTTCGGCGACGAGCCGTTCTCGATCACCACCTGATCGACCGCGCGCTCCTCCAGTTCTTCCGTGTACTCGTTGCGCAGCACGGCGATCAGCTTGCCGTCCTCTTCGTAGACGCGATCGAGCATCGTGTTCGGCGTCGGGATCACGCCGAATGCATACAGGCGGCGATAGAAGATCGGGAACGTCGTGCCGCCGCAATCGTCGGCCACCTTCACGTCCGGCGTGACGACCTCGACCTTCGAGCCGCGGCTCGCCATGAAGTCGGCCACGCCGGCGCCCGCATGCGTGCTCACGCCGTCGAACAGCAGCACGTTCTGCTTCGGCTCGACCTTGCCGGTCAGGATGTCCCACGAGCTGACGGCCAGACCCTCGGCCACGCCCCAGCCCGGCACCTGCCACGTGAAGCTCGACCCGCCCGTCGCGAGCACGACGATGTCCGGCTTCTCGGCCATGATCATCTTCTCGTCGGCGGCCACGCCGAGGCGCCGGTCGACGCCCAAACGCTTCGTTTCCATGTCGAACCAGCGGATGATCCCCGACATCTGTTCGCGCTGCGGCGCCTTCGCGGCGATCATCACCTGGCCGCCCACTTCGGCATTCTTCTCGAACAGCACGACGTCGTGGCCGCGCAGCTTCGCGACACGCGCGGCCTCGAGCCCAGCGGGGCCCGCGCCGACCACCACGACCTTGCGCTTCGGGCCGCGCGATTTCTCGATGATGTGCGGCATCGTCGCTTCGCGCGACGTCGCCGCGTTCTGGATGCACAGCACGTCGAGGCCGTTGTACTGGCGGTCGATGCAGTAGTTCGCGCCGACGCACTGCTTGATTTCGTCTTCGCGGCCGTCGCGGATCTTGATCACCATGTGCGGATCGGCGATCTGCGCGCGCGTCATGCCGACCAGGTCGATCATGCCGGTCGCGAGCAGGCGCTCGGCCTGGCCCGCATCGCGGATGCTCTGCGCGTGCATCACCGGAATCTTCACGACCGACTTGATGCCGGCCGCGAGGTGCACGAACGGCTCCGGCGGCAGCGCCATCGGCGGCATGCAGTTGGCGATCGTGTTGTGCGTGTCGCCGCCCGAGCCGACCACGCTCAGGTAGTCGATCAGGCCCGTCTCCGACATCGCCTGCGCGATTTCCTTCAGCGCTTCGTGATCGAGGCCGTCCTCGTGGAATTCGTCGCCGCACATGCGCAGGCCGACGCAGAAATCCTTGCCCACCGCCTCGCGCACGGCCGTCAGCACCTCGATGCCGAAGCGCAGGCGGTTCTCCAGGCTGCCGCCCCATTCGTCGGTGCGGTGGTTCGAACGCTTGCTCCAGAACTGGTCGATCAGGTGCTGGTGGGCGGCCGAGATTTCGATGCCGTCCATGCCGGCCGCCTTCACGCGCTTCGCGGCGGCCGCGAAGTCACCGATGATGCGGCGGATTTCCTCGATCTCGATGATCTTCGCGTTGCCGCGGTGCACGGGTTCGCGCACGCCCGACGGCGACATCAGGTGTGGCCAGTGCTCGCCATGGAACGACGAGCGGCGGCCCATGTGCGTCGCCTGGATCATGATCTTCGCGCCGTGCTTGTGCATCGTGTCGGCGAGGCGCGTGAGCGGATCGATGATCTTGTCGGTCGACAGGTTCACCGATTTCCACCAGCCCTGCGGGCTGTCGATCGACACCGGGCTCGACCCGCCGCAGATCGCGAGGCCCACGCCGCCCTTCGCCTTTTCTTCGTAGTAGCGGATATAGCGGTCGCCCGGCAGGCCGCCCGGCTCGGCATACACCTCCGCATGCGCGGTGCTGACGATCCGGTTGCGCAGCGTCAGCTGGTTCAGCTGCATGGGTTTGAACAGGTGGGGATAACGCATCGCTGGCGACCTCTGGCGTTCGAATGTCTCGTGTTGCGGGTGTTGTCGTGTTTCGGTGAATCAGTGCGTCAGGGCTTCAGTGCGCGACCGGCGACACTTCGAAGACGCAGTGGTCGTGATGCTCGGCCGCGCACTGCACTTCCAGCGATCGCGCACGCGGCGCGCCCTTGCCTTCCGGCGTCGTGTCGTTGACCCAGTCCATCGCGCCGGCGAACCAGCCCGCGAACATGTAGCAGAGCTTGCCTTCCTTGCCCGGCTGCTGGAGCACGAACGACGAGTGGCGCAGCTCGATCTTGGCGCGCGCGCTGGCCGGGTCGGCTTCGATGATCGAGAACAGCCCCCAGCCGCGCTGCGACAGCCGCTTCAGGTAGTGCTCGAACACGGCCATGCCGGTCAGGCCGTGCAGCTTCGCTTCCTTGTCGCACCAGTGGTAGGCGGACTTGTAGCCGGCCTTGTAGAGGATCTCGGCATACGCTTCGACGCCGAGCGCTTCCTCGACGGCGACGTGGTTGTTCGTGAAGAAGTGGCGCGGCACGTACAGCATCGGCAGCGCGTCGGTGGTCCAGACGCCGGTATCGGGATCGACGTTGATCGGCAGTTGCGGTTGCATCGTGGTGACTCCGTGAGGAAATTGGCCGCGCGGCTCGGTGCCCAGGCGCGACATCGTCCGCGCGCCCGTGCGGCTTGCACGGGCACGTCCCGATTTCTTTTAATGTTGAATCGCTGAAGGCGGTTCGGCGTTCGCGGCGCTTATGCGCCCCACACGTCCTTGAACACGCGCACCCAGTTCTCGCCCATGATCTTGCGGATACGCGACTCCTTCCAGCCGTGGCGTTCCATCGCCGCCGTGAGGTTCGGGAATTCGCCGATCGTGCGGATGCCGTCCGGGTTGATCACCTTGCCGAAGTTCGTCAGCTGGCGATAGCGGCCCTTGTCATGCGTCAGCATGTCGAAGAATTCCTTCGCGTAATCCTGCGTGAAGTCCGTGCCGATGCCGACCGCATCCTCGCCGATCAGGTTCACGACGTAGTCGATCGCCTCGATGTAGTCGTCGATGTTCGCTTCGATCCCGCGCTTGAGGAACGGCGCGAACATCGTCACGCCGACGAAGCCGCCCGCATCGGCGATCTCCTTCAGCTGCTCGTCGCTCTTGTTGCGCGGATGTTCCTTCAGGCCCGACGGCAGGCAGTGCGAGTAGCACACCGGCTTCTTCGAGAACGCGATCGCTTCCGACGACGTATTGCCGCCCACGTGCGACAGGTCGACCATGATGCCGACGCGGTTCATCTCGGTGATCACTTCGCGGCCGAAGTCCGACAGGCCGCCGTCACGTTCGTAGCAACCGGTGCCGACCAAGTTCTGCGTGTTGTAGCAGAGCTGCACGACGCGCACGCCCATGTCGGCGAACGCTTCGATGTAGCCGATGTTGTCCTCGAACGCATGCGCGTTCTGGAAGCCGAGGATCACGCCGGTCTTGTCTTCCTTCTTCGCGCGGAAGATGTCTTCCGTCGTGCGCACCAGCGTCAGCAGCTCGCTGTTGTCGCGGATCTTCTTCTTCATCACGCCGATGTTGTCGACGGTCTTGGTGAAGTTCTCCCATACCGACACCGTGCAGTTCGCGGCCGTGATGCCACCCTTGCGCATGTCTTCGAACACCGGCTTCTCGAACTTCGAAATGTTCAGCCCGTCGATGATGATGCTGTCTTGATGCAGCGTGCTCATGTGTTGCTCCAGTATTGTCGGGTCGGTGGGATCAATAGATCGGGAAGCGTTCGCACAACGCGAAGATCTCGCGGCGCACGCGCTGTTCGGTCGCGTGGTCGCCTTCCGGGTTCGCGCGCAGCGCGTCGAACACTTCCAGGATCAGGCGGCCCACCTCGCGGAATTCCGCGACGCCGAAGCCGCGCGTCGTGCCGGCCGGCGTGCCGAGGCGGATGCCCGACGTGACGGTCGGCTTCTCGGTGTCGAACGGAATGCCGTTCTTGTTGCAGGTGATGCCCGCGCGCTCCAGCGCCTGCTCGACCGGCGCGCCCTTCAGGCCCTTCGGGCGCAGGTCGACCAGCAGCAGGTGGTTGTCGGTGCCGCCCGTGACGAGATCGACGCCGCCCGCCTTCAGCACTTCGCCGAGCGCCTGCGCGTTCGCGAGCACGTTGTCGATGTAGGTCTTGAAGTCCGCATGCAGCACTTCGCCGAACGCGACGGCCTTGCCGGCGATCACGTGCATCAGCGGGCCGCCCTGCAGGCCGGGGAACACGGCCGAGTTGATCTTCTTCGCGATCTCCTCGTCGTTGGTCAGCACGAAGCCGCCGCGCGGGCCACGCAGCGTCTTGTGGGTGGTCGACGTGACGACGTGCGCATGCTCGACCGGGTTCGCGTGGCGGCCCGCGGCGATCACGCCGGCGATGTGCGCCATGTCGACCATCAGCTTCGCGCCGACGCTGTCGGCGATCGCACGGAAGCGCGCGAAGTCGAGCGCACGCGGGTAGGCCGAGAAACCGGCGATGATCAGGTTCGGCTTGTGCTCGTGCGCGAGCGCCTCGACCTGGTCGTAGTCGATCCGCATCGTGTCGCGGTTCACGCCGTACTGCACGGCGTTGAACCACTTGCCCGACAGCGCCGGCTTCGCGCCGTGCGTCAGGTGGCCGCCCGCGTCGAGCGACATGCCGAGCACCGTGTCGCCCGGCTTGGCCAGCGCGAGCATCACCGAGCCGTTCGCCTGCGCGCCCGAGTGCGGCTGCACGTTCGCATAGCCGGCATTGAAGATCTGCTTGACGCGCTCGATTGCCAGCGCCTCGACTTCATCCGCGAATTCGCAGCCGCCGTAATAGCGCTTGCCGGGATAGCCCTCCGCGTACTTGTTGGTCAGTACCGAGCCCTGCGCCTCGAGCACGGCGCGCGACACGATGTTTTCCGACGCGATCAGCTCGACCTGCGACTGCTGACGCTCGAGTTCCTTCAGGATGGCGCTGCGCACCGGTGCGTCGCGCTCGGCGAGGGACTGCGAGAAGAAAGGCTGGGTGTTCGACATAGTGCGTCCGTGACGAAGAATAAGGGGCTGAAACCGAAGCTCAAGGCCCGCCCTGCCTGGGTTTCCCGCTCGTCCCGTACAAGGCTGCCGACGGCTCTATTCTTGTCGTTCGGATTTTCGGCGGATTGATGAATTTAGACGCGTTCTTTGCCTTTTCCGCCATCCGCGTCCGTTTTATACAAGTAACCGGTCGTGCTTTTTCGGATGACCAACAGAAATGGTCGAGGCAGTTCACCTATGAACAGGCACGCCGGCGGTGCGATTGCCGCCCGGTCGGGGTGCAGCCCGTCACGAATACGGTGCAGTGCAGCATGCCGCTTTCAGCCAGACAACGTAGGGATCTAGGGTTTAGCCGTATGGCACGCTTGTTGCGCTGGCTCACACAATATCGCAGCCCGATCGGTGCCCCCGGGCGTAAAGCTATTAGAGATTCTAGGAACGCTCCCCATGTCGCCCGACCGCACAGCGTCGCTGTCCCACTTCGCGTTCATGCCGTTACCGAACTTCACGATGATCGCGTTCACCAATGCGATCGAGGTGCTTCGGATGGCGAACTACCTGAGCGGCCAGCCGCTCTACCGCTGGTCGGTCATCAGCCCGGACGGCGGCCCGGTCACCGCGAGCAACGGCCTGACGGTCGACACCGGCCCGGCCGAATGCGTGGGGCAGCCCGACATCGTGTTCGTGTGCGGCGGCGTCGACGTGCAGCGCGCGACCACGCCCGCCCATCTGTCGACACTGCGCCGCTTCGCGCGCTCGGGCATCCCGCTCGGCAGCCTGTGCACGGGCACCTATGCACTCGCGAAGTCGGGGCTGCTCGCGGGCTACGCGTGCGCGATCCACTGGGAGAACATGTCGGCGCTGAAGGAAGAGTTTCCGGACACGCGCTTCCTGAAGGAACTGTTCGTGATCGACCGCGACCGCATCACGTGCACGGGCGGCGTCGCGCCGCTCGACATGATGCTGAACCTGATCGCCGCGCGCGTGGGCACCGCGCGCGTCACGCAGATCGCCGAGCAGTTCATCGTCGAACACGTGCGCGACACGAGCGCGCAGCAACGCATGCCGCTCGTCGCGCGCCTCGGCTCCGCGAACAAGTCGCTGTTCGAAGTGATCTCGCTGATGGAGAACAACATCGAGGAGCCGCTGTCGCGCGAGGAGCTCGCGCGGCTCGCGAACATGTCGCAGCGGCAACTGCAGCGCCTGTTCCGCGAACACCTCGGCATGACGCCGACGCACTACTACCTGACGCTGCGGCTGCGCCGCGCACGCGAACTGCTGCTGCAGACCGACATGTCGATCATGCACATCACGATGGCGTGCGGCTTCCAGTCGGCGTGCCATTTCAGCAAGAGCTATCGCGACGCGTTCGGCGTCGCGCCGACCCGCGAGCGCCGCAAGCAGGTGGCGCCGCTTGCGCAGGGTGCGGTGAGCGCCGGCCCCGCCTTTCCGGCGCATGTGCTGCATGCGTGATCCGCGCCGCGCTCGACGAAAAAAAGCGACCTCGAAGGTCGCTTTTTTCTTTCCGCTTACGATCCCCACACCTGCATTTCGTCGAGCGAATACCCCCACGGCGTCGCGCGCTTCGTGCCGAGCATCCGCACGTAGCGGCCATGCCCGTTCAGGCTCGGCAGCGTCACGTGGCCGTACGACACGCCGTTGTTCGTCGAGTAGATCGTCGTCCAGTTCGCGTTGTCGTTCGACGTCTGGATCTGGTACACGAGCGCGCCCGCATCCCAGTAGAGATCGATGCTGCTGATCGTCTTCGTCGCACCGAGATCCACCGAGATCCATTGCGGATCGACGCCCGCGCCTTCCGGCGAATCCCAGCGCGTGCTCGTGGTGTTGCCGTCGAACGCCTTGTCGGGCGTGAGCGATGCGTTGTAGCTCGCCGAGGCGGCAGCCGGACGCCCCTGCGACAGCAGCGTCGGCTGCGCGGCGGCCGGGCCGCCGTAGTAGCTCGACCCGAGCTTGGCCTTGGTCGTGTCGGCGTTCACGCCGAACGGCGACAGGCTCCAGCGCTGGCCGGTCGTCACGTCACCGACGTAGAGCTGGTAGCCGCCCGCCGTCGTCGACGAGAAGAACACGTAGTGGGTGCCGCTCACCGGCGCCGGATCCGAGTTGTTGCTCACGCAGTCGTTGATCGGCAACGCGTTCGGCGTCGACGCCGGGTCCGCCGTCTTCGTGTAGATCTGGTCGGCCTGGCCGCTGTCTTTCCAGCGCGCGTAGAACACCATGCCGTCCGCGCGCACGATCGGGTAGTACGTCTGCAGCCCGGCCGGAGCATCGAACACCGCCGTCGCGCCGGTCGCGAGCGTGCGCTTCATCAGCCCCATGTTCGCGCCCGTGCCGGTCGCGTAGTACACGGCGCTCGCATCGGGCGCGAGGAACGGCATCGAGTATTCGGCGCCGGAGGGTGCGTTCGTCAGGCTCACGACCGACGTGAACACCGGGCCCGCGCTCGTGTACGACAGCGTTGCCTGCTTGACGTCGCCGTTCTGCTTGAACACGAGCGTCTTGCCGTCCGTGCTGAATTTCGGATCCTCGTTGCGCGTGGCGCCCGTGCTGTTGGTCAGGTTGACGGGCGGCGTGCCGGCGCCGAGCTGCAGCATGAACACGTTCCATGCGCCGTTGCTGATGCCCATGAATGCGAGCCACTTGCCGTCGGGGCTGAACACGCCGTTCATCGGATCGGTGATGCCCCACGCGCTCTTGCTCAGTTGCGTCAGCGTATGGGCCGAGAAGTCGTACAGGAACAGCTGGCTCGTGCCGTCGCCGTACTTGACGTAGCTGTGATAGACGAGCTTGCCGGTCAATGCGGCGGGGAACGTCGCGTTGGATTGCGTCGGCGGATTGCTGATGCAGGCGGCCTGCGCGGCGCCGCCGAGGAGGTTGAGGGCCACGCCGGCCACGAGGCCCGCGACGAGAGTGTTCAATTTCACGCTGAAGATTTCCGGTTAGGGTCATGACACCGCTGACTAGACCTCGCACGCACAGGCGCACGGGGCACGGATCAGCCGGCGGACAGCGTGAATTCCGTATCGGTCAATGTCGGGAACAAGGATTGCTCGAGGGGCGAAAGCATGCCAGCGTGTCGCGCCGAAAAACAGGATCAGTGCCCGTGAAAAACGAGCGGATCACGGGATAACGACCCTGTGGCGCAGCGCGCGCCGTGCTACTCTTTTTTCGGCACAAAGCTGCTCGACTTGAGGCACGCATGAAGCGTTATGCGAAGCTCGCCCGAACGATTTCCGAGTCGATCCGGCGTGGAGATCTGGCCCCCGGTACGCGCATTCCCACCGTGCGCGCCGCGTGCCGCGCCTATGGTGTGAGCCCGTCCACCGTGTTTCGCGCGTACTACGCGCTCGAAGGCGAGGGTCTGATCGTCGCGCGCGCACGATCCGGTTATTTCGTTGCGAACCTCGAAGACAAGCACGTGCGGTTCGGCCATGAACCGCCGCGCAAGCCGGCCGCCCCGCCCGCGGGCAACGGCGATACGTTGTTCCGGCTGCTCGACTCGCTCAGATGCGAGGACATCGTCCCGCTCGGCTCGGCCTTCGCCAGCTATTCGCTGTTCCCGATGAGCAGCCTGTGGCGCGCGATGGCGTCGGCGGCCCGCAACATGGATCGCACGGCCCTGCTGTCCGGCGCGCCGCCCGGCCACGACGGGCTGCGCCGCCAGATCGCGCTGCGCTACCTGAATGCGGGCGCGGCGCTGCCGATGGACGAGATCGTCATCACGACCGGCGCGCTCGAAGCGCTGACGCTCAGCCTGCAGGCGTTGACGCGCCCCGGCGATATCGTCGCGATCGAGCGACCGGCGTTTCATGCGGCCCTGGAGGCCGTGCAGCGCCAGCACCTGAAGGCCGTCGAGATTCCGGTCGACCCGCGCACCGGCCTCGATCTCGGCGCACTCGAGAAAGCGCTCGACACGCATCCGGTGCGGGCCTGCTGGTTCATGACGTCGTTCCACAACCCGACCGGCGCGACGCTGACCGACGAGCGCAAGCGCGCACTGATCGACCTGCTCGCGGCACGCAACGTGCCGCTGATCGAGGACGACGTCTACGGCGAGCTGCATTTCGGCATGGCGCCCACGCGCCCCGCCAAGCTGTATGACGACAGCGGTCTCGTCCTGCATTGCGGTTCGTTCTCGAAATGCCTCGCGCCCGGGTTCCGGATCGGCTGGGTCGCGGCCGGACGCTACGTGCGGCAAATTCGACAAGCAAAGGGCGCCAGCGCGCCCGCGGCCGACGTGCCTGCGCAGATGGCGATTTCGAACTACCTGCGCGACGGCGCGTACGACCGCTTCCTGCGCAAGCTGCGCCGCAATCTCGCCGCACACCAGGCACAGATGCTGGCGGCCGTGCGCGCGTATTTTCCGGCCGGCACCGAAGTGTTCGCGCCGCGCGGCGGGTATTTCCTGTGGATCGAACTGCCGCCGCGCATGGATGCGATGCACCTGTTCGGCGATGCGATGGAAAGCGGCGTCAGCATCGCGCCGGGGCCGATCTTTTCCGCGACCGGCGGATTTCGCCGCTATCTTCGGCTCAATTACGGCCGGCCATGGACGCCGGCGGTCGAACACGCGATGGAGACCATCGGGACGCTCGCGGCCCGGCAGCGGCGGGACGGTTAGCGCGGAACCGACGCCTCACGACAGCCTGTTTGTGCCTTGCGTTTCACGCGCCAGCGACCAAAAATGAAGCGGTAGGCCATCACGGACGAACGTGTTCCGCGCACCCGCTGTCACGGAGAATCCCATGAACACCGCATGCGAACGACAGTCGACGAGGTACGCGCCAATGCATTCCGGCACGGGCCGATCGGGCGCCGTGCCGGAACGGCTCACGACGACCGGCGCGCGTTCGCGTCGTTGACGCCGCCCACCCGCTTCCAGCGATGCGAGTCCTCCTCAACCGTACCATTCGCACACGCGACGACTGGCGCGCGATCCTGAACGCGCGAGCGCAAGCGCGGCGCACCGCCAGCTTCCGCTGCAGGGAATGCGGCTTCGTGGCCTTCCGTGCGCTCGAGCACTGCCCCGACTGCGGACGGCGGAACCGGCCGTTCGATTCGATCTCCCGCGCACCGGATGCCACGCCTGCTCCGCCCGCCGCTCACACGTGGACATCGCGCATCACGCGCGCGCTTCGCAACGCTGCGGTCCAGCAACCTCGGGCATCGACCGCACCGATCCTGAGCATCCTGACACTTGTGCTGCTGGTCGGCGGCTATGTGGTGGTCGACCGGACATGCAAGGCCGATCCGGCCTGTCGCGGTTCGAATGATTCGCGCGCGATGGCGAGCGATGCCGCCCCGTACGCATCGAACGACCCCGTGCTGCCGGTCTTGCCCGCACCCGTCTATCCGTTTCATTCGACTGACGGAACACCGGCGGCGGTCGCCCGACCGGGCAGCCCGGGCGCGGAGACCGCCCGCGCACCCGCGGGACGGACGGCAGTCGCGCGAGCGGCGCCGGCCATGCGCGCACCCGACCGGTCGCACCCCACCGCCACGGTTCGCCTGGCGGGCTGGAAAAGCAATCACGGTGCCGCGCATCGCCCGCATACCATCCACCGCGTGAGCACGCACACCGCACGTGCGCGACGCGCCGTCAGCAATACGCAGCAAATCGCGCAGCTCTATCGCGGCCACTGAGCGCGCAGGCGCGTTCGTCGCTTCATTTTTCTAAGCGACCCCTCATAAAACCTCGTTTGCGTCGCGACTCACGCGTGACGTTCGATGGATCGGACGCCCACGCCGGCACATCACGCATCTCGCACCTCGCGTATTGCGTTCCGGCCGGCCGCCTGATCCGCCGAACGGGGTCGTCGATGAATGCACTGCAACTCGCGACCCTTGCCGCCATCTGGGGCGCGTCCTTCCTGTTCATACGCATGGGCGCACCGGAAGCCGGCGTCGTCCCGCTGATCGCGCTGCGCGTCACACGCGTCGAACGCCAGCCCATCACGCACGAGCCCCCAGGCACGAACGATGCGCCCGAGCACGCCTTGCGTTCTGGCCCGCGCGCGACAAAGAATGAAATCGGCAGGCGGCGCGACGAAGTGAACAGCGGGCGGTCGCCCCGGCCGCGTGGCGGTTTCAGCGGAGGAATTCCATGAGCACCGAGAGCACACTCCAGGCGACGATCCAGGCACTCGTTCAGGATGGCAAAGGCTTGCTGGCGGCCGACGAAAGCGGGCCGACCATCGCGAAGCGCTTCAAGACGATCGCGGTCGAATCGACCGAAGCGAACCGCCGCGCATGGCGCACCCTGTTGCTGTCGACGCCGGGCCTCGGCGAATTCGTCAGCGGCGTGATCCTGTATGAAGAGACGCTCGGGCAATGCGCGGACGATGGCACGCCGTTGCCCGAACTTGCGGCTCGCCAGCAGATCGTGCCGGGCATCAAGGTCGACGCGGGCAAGATTCCGCTCGCGCTCGCGCCCGGCGACGAAATCACGCAAGGGCTCGATGGGCTTGCGGCGCGCCTGGACGGCTACCGGCGGCAAGGCGCGCGGTTCGCGAAATGGCGCGCGGTGTACAACGTGTCCGCCACGCTGCCAGGCCATGCGGCGATCGAAGCCAACGCCGAAGCGCTGGCGCGCTATGCGGCGATCTGCCAGGAGGCCGGCGTCGTGCCGATCGTCGAGCCGGAAGTGCTGATGGACGGCGATCATTCGATCGGCCGCTGCGCGCAAGTGACCGACGCCGTGCTGCACGCCGTGTTCAATGCGCTGCACCGGCATCGGGTCGTGCTGGCGCACATGTTGCTCAAACCGAGCATGGTCGTCGCGGGCAGCACGCACGCCGCGCAGGCGGCCCCCGCCGAAGTCGCGGAAGCCACGGTGCGCCTGTTGCGCAGCGCCGTGCCGGCCGAAGTGCCCGGCATCTTCTTCCTGTCCGGCGGACAGACGCCCGAGGAAGCGACCGCGCATCTCGACGCGATGAATCGCATTGCCGGGCGGCCGTGGCTGTTGAGCTTTTCCTATGGGCGCGCGCTACAGGAGCCGCCGCTGGCCGCGTGGAAGGGACAGGCGGCCAACGTCCGCGCCGCGCAGGACGCGCTGCTGCTGCGCGCACGCCTGAACGGTGCGGCCTGTCGCGGTCAGTACGACGCCGCGATGGAGCGCACCGCGTGAACGGAGCCGGTCGAATGGCGCCCGGTCGATCGTTCACGCGTGAGCGTCTCGCCCGGCGCTATCGCGGGCACTGAGCGGGCACGTCCCGAACGCACAAAGGGCCGGGGCGCTTGCACGCCCCGGCCCCTTCGATTACCGCGCGGTGAACGGTCGCGTTATGCCGCCAGCAACCCGTGCGGGTCGATGACGAATTTACGCGGCGCGCCGCCGTCGAACTTCTTGTAGCCTTCCGGCGCCTGGTCGAGCGAGATCACTTCGACGTTGACGATCTTCGCGATCGGCAGCCGGTCGAACAGGATCGCCTGCATCAGGTTGCGGTTGTACTTCAGCACCGGCGTCTGGCCCGTGAAGAACGAGTGCGACTTCGCCCAGCCGAGGCCGAAGCGGATGCTCAGGCTGCCGTGCTGCGCGGCCTTGTCCTTCGCGCCCGGATCGTCCGTCACGTACAGGCCCGGGATGCCGATCGCGCCGGCCGGGCGCGTGATTTCCATCAGCGAGTTCAGCACCGTCGCGGGCGCTTCCTCCGCATGGCCCGACGAACCGTGGCCGTGCGCCTCGAAGCCGACGCAGTCGACCGCGCAGTCGATCTCGGGCACGCCGAGGATCTGCTCGATCTGCTCGCCGAGCGAGGCGTCCTTCGACAGGTCGACCGTCTCGAAGCCCATCGCCCGCGCGTGTGCGAGGCGTTCCGCGTTCATGTCGCCGACGATCGTCACGGCCGCGCCGAGCAGGCGCGCCGAGGCCGCCGCCGCCATCCCGACCGGGCCCGCGCCCGCGATGTAGACCGTCGAACCCGGCTTCACGCCCGCGCTCACCGCACCGTGATAACCGGTCGGCAGAATGTCGGACAGGCAGGTCAGATCGCGGATCTTCGCCATGGCCTGATCCCGATCGGGGAATTTCAGCAGGTTGAAATCGGCATACGGCACGAGCACGTACTCGGCCTGGCCGCCGATCCAGCCGCCCATGTCGACGTAGCCGTAGGCGCCGCCGGCACGCGACGGGTTCACGTTCAGGCACACGCCCGTATGCGTGTCCTTGCACATCGCACAGCGGCCGCAAGCCACGTTGAACGGCACCGACACGAGATCGCCGAGTTTCAGCGTCTCGACGTCGCGGCCGATCTCGACCACCTCGCCCGTGATCTCGTGACCGAGCACGAGGCCGACCGGCGCGGTCGTGCGGCCGCGCACCATGTGCTGGTCGGAACCGCAGATGTTCGTGCTCACCACTTTCAGGATCACGCCGTGGCCGATCGCGCGGCCGCTCGGATCGACCATCTTCGGATAATCGATTTTCTGGACTTCGACCTGGCCCGGCCCAAGATAGACGACACCTCGATTGCTGCTCATCGTATTGTCTCCATGTCTCGTTGGATGGCGCCGCGGCGCGCCGGCGCCATGCGGCGCACGCGCAACGTGCTGTTCGAGAGTAGTCCCGGAGGCAGGGGCGCCGATGTCTCAAACGCGACACGTGTTTGAACGGCGCCGACATCGATGTCGGAAATGCGAAAGTCGGGCGGGAAACGACGGGAAGGTTCGGCGCGTGGGGGGACGCGCTGGAGGGTGATGGTGCCGGGGCGCCGACGAGCGCCGTGACGCGCCCGGCGGCAGGCCGGTCGTGGCGACCGCGCTGCCCCTCACTCGGGCCGTCGTTACCCGCCCTGATTTTCGCGGATGATCGCGGCGGCGGCGCTTTCCGCGTCGCTCGCGACACCGTCGTGCACGCGCGTGCTGACGGCCGGCGTCGGCGGCTCGCTGTCGAGCGCGTGGCCGTTTCGATCGTGCGTGTCGACCGTCGCGCGCATCGACAACCCGACGCGCAGCGGATGCGCGGCAAGATCGCGCGCATCGAGCGCGATCACGACCGGCACGCGCTGCACGACCTTGATCCAGTTGCCGGCCGCGTTCTGCGACGGCAGCATCGAGAACGCGCTGCCCGTGCCCGCCGAGAAGCCCTGCACGCGGCCGCGATAGGTCACGCGCGAGCCGTACAGGTCCGACACGACCTCGACCGGCTGCCCGACGCGCATGTGGCGAATCTGCCCTTCCTTGAAATTCGCCTCGATCCACAGCTGGTTGAGCTGCACGATCGACATCAGCGGCACGCCGGGCCCGACCTGCTGGCCGACCTGCACCGAACGCTGCCCGATCGTGCCGTCGACCGGCGCGACGATCGTCGTGCGCTGCAGGTTCCGGTACGCGAGCTTGAACTGCGCGGCCGCCTGCACGACCGCCGGGCTTTCGTCGACAGGCAACCGGGTGCCGAGCGCACGTGCCGCATCGAGCTGCGCCTGCGCGGCCGCGAGATTCGCCTGCGCACCGGCGACCGCCGCGCGCGCTCGCGCGAGTTCCTCGGGCGCGACGATCTCGACCGACGCACCCGAGCGTGCGGCGAACGCGCGCTGCGCGAGCGACAGGTCGGCGCGCCGCGCATTCACGGCCTCGACGTACATCGTGTTCGAGATCTTCGCGTTCGCGACCTGCCGCACCGCCTGTGCAAGCTGCGCCTTCGCCTGCGCGAACGCGACGGACGCCTCGGTGTCGTCGAGCTTCACGAGGGTCTGGCCGGCGCGCACGGCCTGCGTATCGGCCACCACGACGTCGGTCACCGATCCGGGGATCTGCGCGGCGACCTGGACGATGCTGCCCGCGACGTACGCGTCGTCGGTATCTTCGTAATAGCGATCGCTCAGCAGCCAGTACGCGATCCATGCGAGCGCGGCCACCAGCACGACCGCGAAGAACGCGATGAAGCGCTTGCGGCGCGTCGCGCGGCGCGCGTCGAGTGCCGGATCGTTCAGTGCGGCCGGCGGCGCGGCGGTATGGAGGTTGTCGTGGTGCATCAGTCGCTTTGCGTAACGATCAGACGATCGTGCTGGAACAAGGGGATCGGCGGCATGACCGACGGGCTCGGCGCCGGATTCGCCGCGGCCGTGTGCGCGAGAACGGCGGTGCTGCGCGGTGTCGCGGCGACGGCCGGCGTGCGTGCCGCGTCGTCGCGTCGAGCGGGCCCCGCATTCGATGCAGCGACGATCGGCGGTACGGCCACGCTCGCCGCACGCACATCGGCCGACGGCGTCGCCACCGGTCGGGTTGCGGTCGGCGTGGTCGGCGTGGTCGGCGTGGTCGGCGTGGTCGGCGTGGTCGATGCGGTCGATGCGGTCGCAGCAGCCACGGCGGGCGCGGCAGTCACGGCAGTCGAAGCGCCGCGCTTCGCCGCCCCGCTACGCGCCCGATGCGCAGCCGGCGCCTGCGCAACCGTCGCCCCCGCATCGAACCCGCCGCCCAGCGCGCCGATGAGCCCGATGTGCAGCGACCGTTGCCGGCCGAGCAACGCGATCATCTGCGCGCGCTCGTCGATCAGCGTGAGATCCGCGACATCCACGTCCTTCTGCATCAGCACGCCGCGCCGGTGCCGGTCGGTTGCGATCTCGACGATCTTCTGTGCGGCGGCGACCGCGTCCTGCTGCTGCGCGACGAGCGTCTGCGACGTCTGCAGCGACGTGACGAACTGCGCGACCTGCCCGAGCGCGTCGTCGACGGTCTTGTTGTACAGCCCGATCGCGACGTCGGCCTGCGCGACATCCGCACCGAGCTTCGCCTTCAGCCGGCCGCGATCGAAGATCGGCAGTGAGATCGCCGGGCCGATGGAACCGGCAAGCGCATCGCGCGAGAACAGCGATGCAGGCGTCAGCGCGAACACGCCGCCGAGCGCGACGAGGTTCACGTCCGGATAGAACTGGGCGCGCGTCGAATCGGCATTCGCGAACGCGGCTTCGACACGCAAGCGCGCGGCGACGATGTCGGGCCGGCGCCCCAGGAGATCGGCCGGCAGCCGCGCGGGCAGCGCGCCGCCCGGGAATGTGCCGACGCGCGGCCGCTGCAGCGCGAGCCCGCGCTCGGGACCACGGCCGGACAGCACGCCGAGCTGCAGCTGCGCGAGCTTGATCTGCTCGTCGTTCATCGCGATCTGCGCGAGCAGCTTGCTGCGCTTGATCGATGCGTCGCTCGCGTCGTACGCGTTGTCGAGCCCGCGCGCGGTGCGCTCGCGCAGTACCGTCGTCACGCGCTGGCTGACCTTCAGTTTCTGCTGCAGCAGGTCCTGCGTCGCATACGCTTGGTCGAGCTGGCAGTACACGGTGACGATCGCGACCGCCAGCGTGAGCCGCACCTGCTCGGCCTCGACCCGCGCCGCTTCGCGCAGCGACATCAGGCTCTTCGTCGCGGCGCGGTTCTTGCCCCACAGATCGAGCTGGTAGGTCAGCCCGACGAACACCGACGACGGCGAGGTGTTCGGATCGCCGAAGATCTCGACCGGCACGCGATAGCCGCTGACCGACACGTTGGCGACGTCGTCGCCCGGCTTCGGCATCCGCGCGCGGCTGACCGTCGCGCCGGCCGTGCCCGTCAGCCCCGTCAACGCATCGAACTGCTGAAGCTGCGCCTGCGCGATCCGCAGCCGCGCCTGCGCGACCTGCAGGTCGGGGTTGTTTTGCGCAGCCTCGGCCACCAGCGCGTCGAGCTGCGGATCATTCAACTGCTTCACCCAGTCGGGCGCGGGCCACGCGCCGTTCACGCCGGGGCCGGCCGTATGCGCGAGCGCATCGTCGGCCGGCGCGCGCAACGACAGCGACGGCAGGAAGCCCGACGGCACGCATCCGCTCAATGCCAGCGACGCGGCCGCGGCGACGATCATCATCGAGCCGCCCTTCACGCCACGCGCCATCTTCGCCGCTTGATTCACACGCCGCATCGCGCCCCTCATCCCTGCTGCACGCGTTGCGCACGCGCGGCCAGACGCGGCCGCGTGCGTTCGAGCGGGCCGAGCCGGCCGAACAGGCCATCCGCGACCCCGAACAGGATGCCGGCGAGCTTCGCGCGCTTGTCGCGTTCGACGAGCGCGATCTGCACGACCTGCCATAGCGTCAACAGGTTCGGCACGATCGCCACCGGAAAGCGCAACCCGTACTGCATCCCGAGCTGCACCGCATTGCGCGCGCTGTAATAGCGCCGTTGCCACGAGTGATTCATCGACGTCATTTCAAAAGGGCCGAGCGCATGACGCTGCTTCGCGCCGATCCGGTGCGGCAGCACCAGCGACGGCACGACATAGAGCGGCACGTTGCGCGACAACGCGCGGAAGCTGTATTCGGTATCGACGTGATCGATGAATAGCGTCTCGTCGAAGCGGCCGAGCACGTCGAACGCGTCGCGCGACACGACGCAGCCCGACGAAATCAGGAACGCGCAGCGCTGCAACGACGCGCCCGGCTCGATGCGCAGGCGGCGCAGTCCGATCCCGTTGGTCGACAGTTCGGGCAGGAAGCTGCGCGCGTTTTCGTCGAAGATGCGCGGGCCCGCCAGGAACGGGCGCCCGCCAAGCCCCGCGCAGACTTCGCGCATCGCGGGGAAATACGCGGCCGGCACCGACGAATCCTGGTCGAACAGCGCGACGGCGTCGATCCGATCGCGAAACAGCGCCGCGAGCCCCGCGTTGTACGCGCCCGCGATCCCGCCGCGATTGCCGTGATGCAGCAGCGCGATGCCCTCGCGCGCGCACAGCTCGCGGGCCCGCGCATCGGGCTGCGGCGTGTTGTCGACGACGAGCAGCGCGTCGCACGCGTGCCGCCATGCGCCGAGCGCGTCGAGCTGTGCATCGCTCGGGTGATACAGGATCACGAGTGCGCCGAGTGTCGTCATGTTCCTCTCCTCAATGCCCGAACGACGCCGCCGCGCCGCGTTTCGGCCGCGTCAGCCACATCATTGCCGCGAGGGCCAGACACGTCATGCTCGCCATCCAGAACATGTCGTTGGTCGCCATCATGTAGGCCTGCTGCATCACGACCTGATGCAGCGTCGACAGCTCGCGCACGCCGTCCACGCCCATCGCGTTCAACGTGTGCACGAAGCGCTGCGTGTTCGCCGACGCGTGCGTGACGGATTGCGACACGACGTCGTAGTGATAGGTCGCGCGGTTGTCCCACAGCGTCACGCTCATCGCGGTGCCGAACGCGGCGGACAGCGTGCGCAGGAAGTTCGACAGGCTCGATGCGGCCGCGAGCCGGTCGTCCGGAATGCGCGACAGCGTCGCGGCGGTCAGCGGAATGAAGAAGCACGGCAGCCCGATCCCCTGGATCAGCCCCGGCGCCGCGATCTGCGCGAACGTCATCTTCAGCGTGAAATGCGCATCCCACGCGAGCACGGCCGCGAACACGAGGAAGCCGAAGGTCGCGAGCACGCGCGCGTCGAAGCGATGCGCGTGCAGCCCGACGAGGATCGAGAACACCAGCGCGAGCACGCCGAGCGACGCCGTGGCGAGCCCGGCGTGAAACGCGTTGTAGCCCATCACGGCCTGCATCCACAGCGGGAACACGACGCCGACCACCGAGAAGCTCATCATTCCGAGCGAGATGATCAGGACACAGAACGAGAACGTGCGATCGCGGAACAGGCTGAGATCGACGACGGGATGCGCTTCGCCCGCCTCCCAGATCAGCAGCGACACGATCGAGAGCGCCGCGACCACCGCGAGCGTGACGATCAGCGGCGAGCCGAACCAGCCGCGATCGTGGCCGAGATCGAGCATCGCCTGCAGCGAGCCGACGCCGATCACGAGCAGCACGATGCCCGGCACGTCGATCGGGCCGGCCTCGCCGCGTTGCGCGTCGGGCCGCAGCATCGCGGTGCAGACCGCGAACGAGAACAGCCCGATCGGCAAATTGATCAGGAAGATCCACGGCCACGAGAAGTTGTCGACGATCCAGCCGCCGACCACCGGCCCGAAGATCGGCGCGAGCAGCACCGTCATCGCCCACAGCGCGAGCGCGATCGTGCGCTTGTCCGGCGGAAACGTGCGCAGCAGGATCGTCTGCGACAGCGGCACCATCGGCCCGGAAAACAGCCCCTGCAGCGCGCGGCATATCACCAGCACGTGCAGGTCGCGCGCGAGCCCGCACAGCAGCGACGTCAGCGTGAACAGCAGGATCGCGCCGACGAACAGCCGATGTAGAGCGCCTTGCCCTGCTGCACGGCGGATGCGAGGGCGCCCGCCGTTTCCTCGAGCGGCGTGTGCGCGTCGAAGCGGTGCGAATAGAAGATGTCGACGTAGTCGAGCCCCATCCGCTGC
>NZ_JAAGPH010000284.1:0-3554 GCF_017104705.1 Burkholderia sp. Se-20373
CGCGACGGCCGGCCGCGCATCGATCGCGCTGACCGACGGCCGTACCGCGACCGCGCGCGCCGCGCAGACGGGCGCGGCCGATCTCGTGCTGGTCGACCTGGCGCGCGATTACGCGCAGGCCGGGCTCGTCGCGCTGACGCGCGCGCTCCAGTGCAGCGAGGCGGCCTATGCGGACGCGGTCGGCCTGTTCCAGCGGGCGGGTTTTCGCGTCGTCGGCGTCGCGGACGTGCCGGGCATGGTCGCGATGCGCACCGTCGCGATGCTCGCGAACGAGGCGGCCGACACGGTGAATCAGGGCGTGTGCTCGCCCGCCGATCTCGATCTCGCGATGGAGAAGGGCGTGAACTATCCGTGCGGCCCGCTCGCGTGGGCCGATGCGATCGGCATCGGCCGCGTGCATCGCGTGCTGTCGAACCTGGCGGCGAGCTACGGCGAGGACCGCTATCGCGTGTCGCCGCGCATCGCCGCGCTGCATGCGGCCGGCCGCACGTTCCGGTCGTAGCCGTCGCCCCCGTCACTTCGAACACGATAACGACATCACTCCATTGGAGGAGCACCCCGATGACTCACCCGACGCATCCCGCCGCCGCCCTCGAGCCGATCGAGACCGCCAGCCGCGACGAACTGCAGGCGCTGCAGCTCGAGCGCCTCAAGTGGTCGCTGCGCCACGCGTACGACAACGTCCCGCACTATCGGCGCACGTTCGATGCGGCGGGCGTGCATCCGGACGACCTGAAGTCACTCGCCGATCTTGCGAAATTCCCGTTCTCGACCAAGAGCGACTTGCGCGACAACTATCCGTTCGGGCTGTTCGCGGTGCCGCGCGAGCAGGTCGTGCGCGTGCACGCGTCGAGCGGCACGACCGGCAAGCCGACGGTGGTCGGCTACACCGCGCGCGACATCGATACCTGGGCGAACGTGACCGCGCGTTCGATCCGAGCGGCCGGCGGCCGCCCGGGCGACACGCTGCACAACGCATTCGGCTACGGGCTCTTCACCGGCGGCCTCGGGATTCACTACGGCGCGGAACGGCTCGGCTGCATGGTCGTGCCGATGTCGGGCGGCCAGACCGAGAAGCAGGTGCAGCTGATCCGCGATTTCGAGCCGAAGATCATCCTCGTCACGCCGTCGTACATGCTGAACCTGATCGACGAGATGGTGCGACAGGGGATGGACCCGGCCGAATCGTCGCTGAAGATCGGCATCTTCGGCGCCGAGCCGTGGACGCAGGCGTTGCGTGAAGAGGTCGAGACGCGCGTGGGCATCGACGCGCTCGACATCTACGGGCTGTCGGAAGTGATGGGCCCGGGCGTCGCGTGCGAATGCGTCGAGACGAAGGACGGCCCGGTGATCTGGGAAGACCATTTCTATCCGGAGATCATCGACCCGGTCACGGGCGAAGTGCTGCCCGACGGCAGCCAGGGCGAGCTGGTGTTCACGTCGCTGACGAAGGAGGCGATGCCCGTGATCCGCTACCGCACGCGCGACCTCACCGCGCTGCTGCCGCCGACCGCGCGCGCGATGCGCCGCCTCGCGAAGATCACGGGCCGCTCCGACGACATGCTGATCGTGCGCGGCGTGAACGTGTTCCCGAGCCAGATCGAGGAGATCGTCGTCGCGCTGCCGCAGTTGTCGGGCCAGTTCCAGATCACGCTGTCGCGCGACGGGCACATGGACCGGCTCGACCTCGCGGTCGAACTGCGCTCCGAAGCGGCCGCGTCCGTCAGCGAAAGCGATCGCGCGGCGCTCGCGCGTGAGCTGCAGCACCGGATCAAGACGATGGTCGGCGTGTCGTCCGGCGTGACGGTGCTGGCGGCGGGCGGCATTCCCGCCACCGCGACCGGCAAGGCCCGGCGCGTGATCGACCGCCGCCAGGCCGCCTGATTCCCCTGTTTGCCGTTCAACCCGAGGAAACCTGTTCGATGGATGGATTGAAGACCCTGGCCGTCACGGTCGATGCGCGCGGCATCGCAACCGTCGCGCTGCAGCGCGGCGACGTGCTCAACGCATTCGACGAGACGATGATCGCGGAACTGACCGACGCGTTCACCGCGCTTGGCCGGCGTGACGACGTGCGCGCGATCGTGCTGCGTTCGGATGGCCGCGCGTTCTGCGCGGGCGCCGACCTGCAGTGGATGCAGCGCGCGAGCGCGAACGACGCGGCCGCGAACCTGCGCGACGCGGAGCGGTTCGCCGCGATGATGCGCGCGATCCGGCAATGCCCGAAGCCGACGGTGGCGCGCGTGCAGGGCCATGCGTTCGGTGGCGGCGTCGGCCTGTGCGCGGCGTGCGACATCGTGATCGCGAGCGATCACGCGCGCTTCTCGGTCAGCGAGGCACGCTTCGGGATCCTGCCGGCCGTGATCGGCCCGTATCTGGTCGAGGCGGTCGGCCAGCGCCAGGCACGCCGGCTCGCACTGACGGCGACCCAGCTCGCCGCGGGCGAAGCGGTCGCGATCGGCCTGATCCACCAGGCCGTGCCGCTCGATGCGCTCGACGAAGCACTCGACAGGACGCTCGCCGAACTCGGCCGCAACGGCCCGAACGCGCTGATGGAGATCAAGCGCTTCTTCGACGCGATCGGCGAGTATCCGCCGTCGGACGCGCGCGCGGCGTTCACCGCGCAGACGATCTCCCGCGTGCGGGCGACGCCGGAGGCGAAGGAAGGCTTCGCCGCGTTCTTCGCGAAGCGGCCGCCGGCCTGGGAGGCGGGCGCCGAGTAACGGAACATCATGGCGTAACGGCGGCGCTCGGCGGGGCAGCGGGCCCGGCCGAATTTTGCGGCGCGGGCGCTTGCTCTACAATGCGTGACCTCCGGCGCGCTGCCGGCCCAGCCCCGACCGATTCTTCATCCGATGATCGTCAACCGCCTTATCTCCGAGATCCTGTTCGGCTTCACCGGCCTGATCGGCATCATCAACCCGATCGGCATCGCGTTCCTGTTTCTCGAACGGACCGAGGCCCTCACCGAGCAAGAACGCGATCTGCTCGCGAGGAAGGTCGCGTTCAACGCGTTCGTCGTGCTGATGGTCGCGTTCTTCGCCGGCACGCCGGTGCTGCATTTCTTCGGGATCTCGATGGAAGCGCTGCGGATCGGCGGCGGCTTCGCGGTTGCGGTGGCCGGCTGGCAGATGCTGAACGAACCCGACGGGCCGGGCGGCGGCGACACGCCGGTCAAGCCGATCGACGCGAACGCGATCATGACGCGCGCATTCTTCCCGCTGACCATGCCGCTGACGGTCGGCCCCGGCTCGATCGCGACCGCGATCGCGCTGAACGCGAACCGCACGCACAAGCTGTCGGAGTTCGCGCTGTCGAGCATCGTGTCGATTGCCGTCTCGGTGCTGGTGGCGATCGTGATCTGGCAGGTCTACAGTCGCTCCGCGCTGCTGTCGCGCTACCTCGGCAGCGAAGGCACCAAGGTCGCGAAGCGCGTGTCGGCATTCCTGCTGCTGTGCATCGGCGTGCAGATCATGCTGACCGGCTTTTCCGCGTTCCTGCAGCCGATCGCCGACCAGGTCAAGTAAGCGGCCGGCGCCGCCGCGCACGCCCCG
>NZ_JAAGPH010000285.1:0-235 GCF_017104705.1 Burkholderia sp. Se-20373
TGAAAAAAAAAAAAATATTACTAGTAATGCAGATTCATACAGACACAAGAGTGAACAATCGAATTCTGCATGTCACGATCACTGTATATCGTTGTTATTCACTGTATACATACTTAATGTAATGTATCACTATACACACACTACGGTATTGTACGCAGACACTCTCGGTGTCCTACTGTTAGGCCTATAGTGGATCTGACTCTACTGTCTCAGTTGACTGTTGCAGTGCATCGTA
>NZ_JAAGPH010000286.1:0-3550 GCF_017104705.1 Burkholderia sp. Se-20373
TGCGCCGCAGGCCGCCGCGCATCACGACGACAAGCGCGCGCGCCCGGCCGCCGCCGCGGCATCGGGCGCCGAAGGCAGCTCGATCCGCGTCGGTGTCGAGAAGGTCGACCAGCTGATCAACCTGGTCGGCGAGCTCGTGATCACGCAGGCGATGCTCGCGGAAACCGCGAGCGCGTTCGATCCGGCGCTGCACGACCGCCTGTTCAACGGGATGGCGCAGCTCGAGCGCAACGCGCGCGACCTGCAGGAAGCCGTGATGTCGATCCGCATGATGCCGATGGACTACGTGTTCAGCCGCTTCCCGCGTCTCGTGCGCGACCTCGCCGGCAAGCTCGGCAAGCAGGTCGAGCTCGTCACGTTCGGCCAGGCGACCGAGCTCGACAAGAGCCTGATCGAACGGATCATCGATCCGCTGACCCACCTCGTGCGCAACAGCCTCGACCACGGGATCGAGACGGTCGACAAGCGCGTGGCCGCCGGCAAGGACGCCGTGGGCCAGCTCGTGCTGTCGGCCGCGCATCACGGCGGCAACATCGTGATCGAGGTGAGCGACGACGGCGCGGGCCTGAACCGCGAGCGGATCCTCGCGAAGGCCGCGAAACAGGGCATGCAGGTGTCCGACAACATCAGCGACGACGAAGTCTGGCAGCTGATCTTCGCGCCGGGCTTCTCGACCGCCGAGACGGTGACCGACGTGTCGGGCCGCGGCGTCGGGATGGACGTCGTGAAGCGCAACATCCAGTCGATGGGCGGCCACGTGGAAATCACGTCGGTGGCCGGCCGCGGCACGACCACGCGGATCGTGCTGCCGCTGACGCTCGCGATCCTCGACGGCATGTCGGTGAAGGTCGGCAACGAGATCTTCATCCTGCCGCTGAACTTCGTGATGGAGTCGCTGCAGCCGTCGAACGACGACATCTACACGGTCGGCAACGGCGAGCGCGTGGTGCGCGTACGCGGCGAATACCTGCCGCTCGTCGCGCTGCACGAGGTGTTCTCGGTCGACGACGCGCGCACCGACCCGACGCAAGGGATCGTCACGATCATGGAAACCGAGGGGCGCCGCTTCGCGATGCTGATCGACGAGCTGGTCGGCCAGCAGCAGGTGGTCGTGAAGAACCTCGAAACCAATTACCGCAAGGTGCACGGCATCTCGGCGGCGACCATCCTCGGCGACGGCAGCGTCGCGCTGATCGTCGACGTCGCGGCGCTGAACCGTGAAACCCGTGCGATGCACGGCGCCCGTGCCGGCGCCGAGCTCGCGATGTTCTGATGTCACTCGCCATTCAACCGATTGGGGGCAAACGTGTCTGCTGAAGTCCAAATGATCAATCCGGCCGCGGCGAACGCGGCGACGAGCCGCCGCGACGCGGAACAAGGCGACGCGACGGGCCAGGAATTCCTCGTGTTCACGCTCGGCGACGAGGAATACGGGATCGACATCCTGAAGGTGCAGGAAATCCGCGGCTACGACAGCGTCACGCGCATCGCGAACGCGCCGGAGTTCATCAAGGGCGTGATCAACCTGCGCGGGATCATCGTGCCGATCGTCGACATGCGGATCAAGTTCCATCTCGGCCGCGTCGAGTACGACCACCAGACCGTCGTGATCATCCTGAACGTCGCGCATCGCGTGGTCGGGATGGTGGTCGACGGCGTGTCGGACGTGCTGACGCTGCAGACCGACCAGATCATGCCGGCGCCGGAATTCGGCGCGACGCTGACGACCGAGTACCTGACGGGCCTCGGCACGGTCGACGGCCGGATGCTGATCCTGATGGACATCGAGAAGCTGATGTCGAGCCGTGAAATGGCGCTGATCGAGACGCTCGGCGGGTAAGCGCGCCGCGCGCGCAGGAATTTCGGGAGAATCTGCAATGTTGCAAAACTGGTCGATCCGCACGACGCTCACGGCGGTCGGACTCATCCTCGTGGCGCTGGCCGCAGCCGTCGGCGGGCTCGGCCTGGTCGCGCTGAATCACGCGAGCCGCTCGCTCGACGCGATCGCGCACGTCGACCTGCCGGCAATCCACTCGCTCGACGATACGTCGTCGTACCTGCTGCGCGCGCGCGTGTCGCTCGACCGCTTCCGCTCGCTGACGGAAGCCGGCAACACGGCCGAAGCGGCCAAGGTGCTCGACCGCGCGCAGGAGCTGTACGCGAAGTCGAACCAGAACTGGCAGGCGTTCCAGGCGACGCCGAAGCTCGGTATCGAGCAGGCGCTCGTCGACGAGCTGGCCGCCCGCTACGCGACGATCGTGAAGGAAGGCGTCGAGCCCGAGTTCGCGGCCGCGCGCGCGGGCGACATGGCCGCGTACCACGCGGTCGCCGATACCAAGATCAGCCCGATGTTCGTCGCGTACGACCAGGCCGCGGCGGCCGTGGTCGCGTCGCTGCAGAAGCGCGCGGAAGATCGCCAGGCCACGACGCAATCGCAGATCTCGCTGATGATCGGGCTGATCGCGGCGGGCATCGCGATCGCGTTCGTCGTCGTGATCGCGATCCGCTTCGCGCTGCGCGGGCTGATCGTGCAGCCGCTGGAAGACGCGATCGCGCACTTCGAGCGCATCGCCGGCGGCGACCTCACGCAGCCGGTCAACGTGTTCAGCACCAACGAGATCGGCCGCCTGTTCGGCGGCATCAAGCGGATGCAGGACGCCGTCACGACGATGGTGCAGGCCGTGCATCGCGGTACCGAGTCGATCGACGTCGGCGCGCGCGAGATCTCGACCGGCAACACCGACCTGTCGCAACGCACCGAGGAGCAGGCCGCGTCGCTGCAGGAAACCGCGTCGAGCATGGAGCAGCTGACGGGCACCGTGCGGCAGAACGCGGAAAACGCGCGGCAGGCCAGCCAGCTCGCGGTGAACGCATCGGACATCGCGACGCAGGGCGGCGAGGTGGTCGGCCAGGTCGTGTCGACGATGCAGGACATCGCGGCGAGCTCGGGCAAGGTCGTCGACATCATCGGCACGATCGAAGGCATCGCGTTCCAGACCAACATCCTCGCGCTGAACGCGGCGGTCGAAGCCGCGCGTGCGGGCGAACAGGGCCGCGGCTTCGCGGTGGTCGCGGGCGAGGTGCGCTCGCTCGCGCAGCGCAGCGCGAGCGCCGCGAAGGAAATCAAGCAGCTGATCGGCGATTCGGCCGAGAAGGTCGAAAGCGGGTCGGCGCTCGTGTCGCGCGCCGGCACGACGATGGACGAGATCGTGCAGGCCGTGCGCCGCGTGACGGACATCATGGGCGAGATCAGTGCCGCGTCGGACGAGCAGTCGACCGGCATCGAGCAGGTCAACCGCGCGGTCGGCCAGATGGATTCGGTCACGCAGCAGAACGCGGCGCTCGTCGAGCAGGCGGCTGCCGCGGCGGCGTCGCTCGAGGAGCAGACGCGCCAGATGAAGGCGATCGTGTCGGGCTGGCGCGTGATGGGCGGCATCGTGCTCGCGCCGTCGCGCGGTGTCGGGCGGCCGGTCGCGCATGAGCCCGCGCCGGCGCTGACGTCGGAGCCGCGTTTCGATGCGGCGCCAGTCGCCGCGCTGCCGGCTCCGCA
>NZ_JAAGPH010000287.1:0-3527 GCF_017104705.1 Burkholderia sp. Se-20373
TCCGCGCACGAGCATCCACCGCCACGCACGACCACAAGCGCGGCGAGGATGCGCGTGCGCGGCTGGCCGTGCTCAGCGAAATGCCCGACGCGTGGCGCGCGGTGTCGCTCGACTGGTCCGCGCTCAACCGGCCGCATCGCGGCGGCGCGCATCGCGACCTCGCATGGGCGCCGGGGCCGGCCGCCGAGGCGATGCTGTACCAGACGCTCGTTGGCTGCTGGCCGCCCGAACTCGCGCCCGACGACGCGGCGGGGCGCGCGGCGCTCACCGAACGCGTCGTGCAGTGGCAGACGAAAGCGCTGCGCGAGGCGAAGCGTCACACCGACTGGCTCGCGCCCGACATGCGCTACGAGCGCGATTGCGAAGCGTTCGTCCGCGCGATCCTGAAGCCGCGTGGCCCGGGCGACTTCGCCCATCGGCTGCATGCGTTCGTCGCGCGGATCGCGCCGGCCGGCGTCGTCAACAGCCTGACGCAGGCCGTGCTGCGAATGGCCTCGCCCGGCGTGCCCGACCTGTATCAAGGATCCGAATCATGGGATCACTCGCTCGTCGATCCGGACAACCGCCGCGACGTGCCGTTCGCGGCGCTCGCGGCCGAGCGGGTCGACGCGCCGGTCGCGTCGTATCTGGCGGCATGGCCCGATGCGCGCGTGAAGCGGGCGCTGGTCGAGCGCATGCTGGCGCTGCGCGCGCGATGGCCGGCGACGTTCGCGGATGGCGCGTACGTGCCGCTGCGCGTGCGCGGTCCGCTCGGGCGTCATGCGGTGGCGTTCGCGCGGTGCAGCGACGAGGCCACCGTCGTGGTGGTCGCGACACGGCTCGCGGGCCGGTTGCTCGGCGAAGCGCCGGAATTGCCGCGCGTGGAACCCGGGCGATGGGGCGATACGGCGGTCGTGCTGCCGCGCGATATCGACGGGCCGTGGATGGATGGGCTGAATGCGGGGGATGCGGTCGACGTGCCGGGACGCATTTTGCCGCTCGACCGCTGCCTGGCTTCGTTGCCTGTCGCGGTGCTCGTCGCCGCGCATCCGCCCGTCACGCGTCGGTGACGTCGGGCTCGCGCGCGTCGTTGCGCTGCACGCACTGCACGACCGACAGCCCGTCGGCCGTCAACGCAGGCCGGCGCTCGCCGGACGCGTCGTCGTGCTGCATCACGATCAGGTGCTGTTCGACCAGCGCGAAGATATCCTCGCGGTCGATCTGGATCTGCTCCGGTGCGCGATGCACCAGGAGCAGCGTGGCGAATTCATGGGCGGTCAGCATGCTCGTTCCCCGTTGGCGGCTGCGCGAGATGCGCGCCGGCGAGCAGCAATGCATGCAGGGACCATGCCGGGTTACGTGGCGGCTTCGTCATCCGTGCCACCTGCGCGCGGCGCGATGTGGCACCACACGGCGGCGCGTGCGCGGTGCAAAGTTTTCAACGGCGTGTAATGCGGGAGACAAACCGGCGGGAGGCAAACCCGCGCACGACACGCGGGGAACGCCAGCAGGTCAGGATCGCCGCGACCGGAACAGGCCCGCTCGCGCACGGCCGGCCGGCGCACGAAAATAGCCGCTGTGCAGCACCACGCCGCCGTTACCGTTACCGGTGCCGCCGCCGCTGCTGTCGCCCAGCACGTCGGCGCAGGCGGCTTCGATGCGCGCGCGGCCCTGTTCGAACGCATCGCGCAAGTCGGCCTCCAGCGCGGAGCGTGCGCCGAAATGATCTTCCAGCGCTTCGACCGTGATCGCGCAGGTTTGCAGTTCGCCATCGACATCGACGACGAAACGCAACTGCAGCGCCGCCCCGTCGAACACGGGCGGCTCGTCGACCAGTGTCACGCGGCGGGGGGAATCGGCGGCCATGGTTTCAGGCGCCCCGCGCCGAAAGGCGATCGACCGGTGCGGCCCCGACCGCGAGCATGGCTACCTGGCAATGCCCCAACCTTCCGCTCATGAGCCCCTCCGTCCGCGTGGTGGCACGTGTCGTGCAATACCACGCGCGCCGCAAGCGACGTGCCCGCCGCTCCGTTCGCGCGCGCGAGTCGCGTATCGAAAACCGATCCGCCCGGCTACTGCAGACGGCGCGCCGCGTCGAGCATCGCATCGGTGAGCTCGACCGTCAGCGTCACGTGTTCGTCGGGCAGGCGCTCGAGCAGGTCCTCCACCGTGGCGTGCAGGATCGCGTGCACGCGCATCCGCGTGCTTTCGTCGAGATCCGCATAGCGCTCCATCGTGTCGCAGTCGAGCACGAGCATGACCGAATGCCGGGCGGTCTCGGGCGGCGGGTCGGCCGCCTCCGCCCACGCCGCCTGAAACGTGATCCTGCCCGTCGCGACGTCGACATGGACCGTCGTATCGAGATCGTCGGCGTCGATCGTGTCGCCATCGGCATCGGCGTCGATCTCGTCGTTTTCCAGCCGGATCCGGGAATGCGATTGCATGATGTCCTCCTGCGTGATGGCGGAATGGCACGTCCTGTCCGTCGTTTGAAGCAACCCCCGTGCCGCGGCCGGCCCGGGTTCGTCGTACGGATGACGCGCGCCGCCCGCCGCCCGCCGCCCGCCGCGCGGCACGCGGTTTGCGTCGCCCACCCCGTCACTACGCCGCTGTCACCCTCAATGGAGCCCATGGAATGCCTTCCGCTACCGCTACCCGCGCGCATGGCAAGCACCTGACGCGACGCCCGGGCCGCGCCCGCGGCACCGACCCGCACCACCGCAAGCGCTGGTCCGCCGACGTCACGCAAAAAAGCGATGCGCTCGACATCGAGCCGGACATCTTCAAGTCCGACGACCCGGCCGCGATCGCCGCGTCGCTGAAGCATTCGGCCGAACACAGCCGCCGCCGCAAGGCGTCGCCGTTCCAGTCGGCGATGTCGATGCTGAACTTCTACGTGAACCGCGCGGGCCGGAACCTGCCGAAAACGCGCCGCGCCACGCTCGAACGCGCGAAGCGGAAGCTGCGCGAGGCGTTCGGCCGCAAGCCCTGACGGCGCGCGACCCGTTATCGGCCTGCCACGGCACACATGCACGAAGCGCTCTGGTACGTAATCGTCGGCGCGGTGCTGATGGGCATGGGCGTCGCGACGTCCGCGCTGCGCCACCTGCCCGTCAGCACCGCGATGATCTATCTCGTGCTCGGCGTCGCGCTCGGCCCGGCCGGCGCCGGCCTGCTCGATCTCGACCTCGAACGCGACGCACGGCTGCTACGCGAGATCGTCGAGATCGCGCTGCTCGTCTCGCTGTTCGCGATCGGGCTGCGGCTGCGCGTACCGCTCACCGACCGCCTGTGGCGCGTGCCGTGCCGCCTCGGCCTGCTCGCGATGGGCCTCACCGTGCCGCTGCTGGCCGCGTGCGCGATGCTCGCCCTCGGGCTCGACGGGGGCCCCGCGCTGCTGCTCGCGGCGATCCTCGCGCCGACCGACCCGGTGCTCGCGCACGACGTGCAGGTGCACGACCCGGGCGATCGCGATCTCGTGCGCTTCGCGCTGTCGGGCGAAGGCGGCCTGAACGACGGGATCGCGCTGCCGTTCGCGCTGGCCGGGC
>NZ_JAAGPH010000288.1:0-3607 GCF_017104705.1 Burkholderia sp. Se-20373
CCACCCCGGCATCGCCGGCAGGCGCAGCGTGCCGGCATCGTTGAAGTGCACGGTGCCGAGCACGCCGCCCGCGAGCCGGCCGCGCAACGCATACGGCAGCTCGCCGTTCGCGGCCGCGCCGGGCAGGTTCCACGCCTGGCGCGCGGCGGCGAAGGCCGACACGGAAACCGGCACGTCGAGCACGGCCTCGCCGAAGCGCGGCACGGTGCCCGAGCGATCGCTGACGCCGCTCGCGAACGGCGTGCCGTTCAGGTCGAGCGCGACCGAGATGCCGTCGTAGTCGATCGGCGCGTCGTTCGGGTTCTGCACGCGCAGCTTCAGGCTGAAACGCATCTCGAGGCCTTGTCCGACGAGCGGGTCGAGCCCGGCGACCGTCACGCGCACCGGGTCGCGCGTCAGCCCCGCGCAGCCGCCGAGCAGGAGCACGGCGGCGAACAGCAGCAGCACGGCGCGCAGCGGCGCGATACGGAACAGGGTTCGTGGCATGGGAGAACCTCCTCGCGGCAACCGGTGAGCGGATCGTCGCTGCATTGTACCGAGCCCGCGCCGGTACGCCGGGTTTCGTAGTTTTCGCAGTCCCGCGAGATCCTTAATAGATTAAAACTACGAAAATAAATGCCGAACGGAAAGCGCATTAATGCTTCCCAGCATTCAATGAAGCACGGCGAATTCAATAGATGCAATTTCTAAATTTTTCGTTTCCTTTACCTAAAACCATCAAGTATATTTACGCATCCTTCGAGCAAGCCGACAAACCTTGAAGCCGCATGACGGTGATTTTACGGAACGGCGACATGCCTTCCTGCCATCCTGCGACGAGGCCCGGCCAGCCCCGTAGGTCGTCTGTTCAAAGGGGACAGCGCGCCCGCCCAGGGCGTGCGGCTCCGTGTCGTGCGCGCGAAATCAATTCAGTACAACACGCGCCCGGCCATTTTGAACCGGCAAGTTAACCGACATCCGGAAATCCAGAGGGGGCAGTAAACCATGATTACCTTCACGTAGTCGGCCGCCGTCTTTTCGAATAATCCGTCATTGGCATTTTCATCGCTGTTGATTAACGGCGAGGGGATTGTCTTTGCCGGCGTTTTCGCAGCACTGAACGATTCTTTCAACAATCGAGGTTTCAGTCATGTCGATCAACATTCGCAAGATGCGTTATCTGCCAATCGTCGCCGCGCTCGCGCTAGCCGGGTGCGGCGGCGACGACGGCGGCGCGGGCTCGGCGTCCGCGCTCAGCTCCGCCGGCGCGCCGCACTCGGGCTCGTCGCCCACCGTCACCGCGCCGCCGAGCGCATCCAACGTCGACAAGAGCGTCTCGCCTGTCGAGTTGCCGGACACCGTGGTACCCGTGAACTACCGGCTGTGGTTCCGCCCGAACGACGCGCTGAACGCGTTCGACGGCCGTGCCGACGTCGAGATCAAGGTGCTGAAGCCGGTCAACAACATCGTGATCGCCGGCCACCGGATCAAGTTCACGAACGGCCGCATCACGCTGCAGCCGGGCAACATCCAGCTGATCGCGACGCCGCAGGACAAGGGCGACTTCTACCAGCTGCGCCCCGTGAGCGGCTCGATCTCGCCGGGCAACTATTCGCTGCACATGGAGTGGTCGGGCATCATCAACTTCAAGTCGTATGACGATCCGGTCGCGAAGACCGGCGGCAGCTGCGGCGACGACCCGTATCCGGGCTGCTCGGCCGCGGAAGGCGTCTTCCGCGTCGACCTGAAGGGCACCGACGGCAAGACCAGCGGCGCGATCCTCACGCAAGGCGAAACCAACCTGTCGCGCCAGTGGTTCCCCGGCTGGGACGAGCCGGCATTCCGCCCGACCTATGAAGTGACGGCCGAAGTGCCGCAAAGCTGGCGGGTCGTGTCGAACGCGGCCGAGAAACCGTCGACCAACGTCGGCGGCGGCTACAAGCTCGTGCAGTTCGAGAAGACCCCGCCGATGCCGTCGTACCTGCTGTTCTTCGGCGGCGGCCTGTTCGACACCTACGAGGACGACTTCTCGAGCCCGCTGCCGGGCGGCAAGGGCGGCCTGCACCTGCGCGTGTTCACGCCGCCGGGCATGAGCGACTGGGCAAAGCCGGCGATGGACCGCACCAAGCAGGCGCTCGACTTCTACTACCGCTACACGGGCATCGCGCTGCCGCTGACGAAGTTCGACACGGTGGCCGCGAACGACGCGTTCAAGGAGCAGAAGGACCTGAACTTCGGCGGGATGGAGAACTGGGGATCGATCCTCGAGTTCGCCGACGACATCCTGCCGCAGCCGGGCCAGCCGATGTCGCACTACGGCAACGAGGTGCTGACGCACGAAGTCGCGCACCAGTGGTTCGGCGATCTGGTCACGACCGACTGGTGGGACAACGTGTGGCTCAACGAGTCGTTCGCGACGTTCTTCGAGACGAAGACGACGATCCAGTTCTTCCCCAACGAGTTCAGCTGGCTCGACCAAGTGAAGAACAAGTACCGCGTGATCAATCGTGACATCGGCCCGAACGCGTTCCCGGTCGCACCGAACTTCAACGGCTGGGCGTCGAACGACTTCGTGCTGAGCGCCAGCGCGTTCACGTACGACAAGGGCGGCCACGTGCTGAAGACGCTCGAGAACTATCTCGGCGAACAGACGCTGCGCCGCGGTCTCCAGCAGTACCTGGTCGACTACTCGTTCGGCAACGGTACGCCGAAGCGTCTGTGGGATGCGCTGTCGAAGGAAAGCGGCCAGGCGATCGGCGCGATCGGCGACAGCTACGTCCGCCAGACCGGCGTGCCGCTGATCTCGCTCGACACGCAGTGCGACCTGACGAAGAACCAGACGGTCATCACGCTGAAACAGCAGCCGTTCCCGAACAAGAACGCGTATCCGGGCCTGCAATGGACGGTGCCGATCACGCTCGCGTACGGCCAGGGTCTCGCGAAACGCACGACGCTCGCGCTGAAGGACACGCAGACGCAAACGCGCGTCGACGGTTGCACGGGCGTGGTCGCCGACCCGAGCGGGCTCGACTACTACGTCGTGAACTACAGCGACGCGGCCTGGAGCGGGCTGCTCACGCAGGTCAACGGCTCGACCGATCCGGTCCTGCTCGCGAACCTGAAGAGCGAGGCCGCACTGCTCGTCGCGAACAACCTCGCGCCGGCCTCGCGCTCGACGTCGATCGGTTCCGTCGCTTCGCCGGCCGCGATGAAGCTGCGCCAGACGCCGACCTTCGGCGGCCTCGAGCCGGTGACGAAGGAACGCCCGGCCCTGCACTACCAGGGCATCTTCAAGCCGCGCAAGGTAGTGACGCAGTAACGGTGCGCATCCGGCCGGCGCCGCGCAGCTTCGCGGCTGCCGGCCGGCGTACCGGTTTCTCCGACCTTTGACGGGCCTCGCATGCGAGGCCCTTTTTTCTTTGGGCACGGGCGCTCGCCCGCCGTCATGCCCACGCGGCATCCCACGCCGGCTGCGCGAACCACGTCGCGAGAAACGCAACGAGCCGCACGAGCGCGTACGCGACGACCAGCAGCCCCACGCCGCCCGCGAGCACGATGCCTGCCGACTGTTCGGCGCGGCCGATCGCGGTGATCTGCTGGACGTAGGACAGGTGGTCGACGATGCGCT
>NZ_JAAGPH010000289.1:0-3462 GCF_017104705.1 Burkholderia sp. Se-20373
TCGACGCCGGCTTCCACGCCGGTGCGGGAACCGGCGCCGGCCGTGTCATCGGCCACGCCAACGACATCGGCAACGACTACCGCCGCTGCCGCATCGACCTGCACGGCCAAGCGCCCCGTGGTGCTGTTCAACCGCTGGCAGGAAGACTGGTCGGTGCTCGCGAATCCGTGCGTGCCGCGCGCCCCGCTCGACGGCCTGAAATACCTTCCGCTCGGCAACGATCCGGCCTCCTATCTGTCGCTCGGCGTGAACCTGCGCGAGCGTCTCGAGACCAATGACGCGCCGCTGTTCGGGATCGGCTCCGCGCAATCGGATACGTACCTGATCCAGCGCGTCGAGGTGCACGCCGATGCGCATCTCGGCCAGCACTGGCAGTTCTTCGTGCAGTTGCAGGACGCCCGCGCGTTCGGCAAGAACACGGTGTCGCCGGTCGACAGGAACCCGCTCGATCTCGAGCAGGCATTCGCGACCTACACGGGCGCGCTCGGCGGCGGCACGTTCAAGTTCCGCGTCGGCCGGCAGGAGATGGCGTTCGACTTGCAGCGTTTCATCGCCACGCGCGACGGCCCGAACGTACGGCAGGCGTTCGACGCGGTCTGGGCCGTGTACGAGTACCAGAAGTGGCGCTTCATCGGCTATGCGACGCAGCCGGTGCAGAACCGCAACGCGTCAGATTTCGACGACGTGTCGAATCGCGATCTCACGTTCAGCGGCGTGCGCTTCGAGCGGCAGTCGGTCGGGCCGGGCGACCTGTCCGGCTACTGGTCGCGCTACAACCGCGACAACGCGCGGTTCCTCGACGCGAGCGGTCCCGAGCATCGCGACGTGTGGGACGTACGCTACACGGGCACGCTGGGGCGCTTCGACTGGGATCTCGAAACGATGCTGCAGACCGGCACGGTCGGCAACGCGACGATCGGGGCGTGGGCCGTCGGTTCGATCGCCGGCTACAAGCTCGACGCGCCGTGGTCGCCGCGCATCGCGCTGCAGGTCGACGCGGCGTCGGGCGACCGGCATCCGCACGACGGCCGTGTGAGCACCTTCAACCCGCTGTTTCCGAACGGCTATTACTTCACGCTGGCCGGCTATACGAGTTACGCGAACCTGATTCACGTGAAGCCGTCCGTGACGCTGAAGCCGTCGGCGAACCTGTCGCTGCTCGGTGCGCTCGGCTTCCAGTGGCGCGAGACGACCGGCGACGCCGTCTATCAGCAGCCGAACATCCCGGTGCCGGGCACGGCGGGCAAGGGCGGGTTGTGGACCGGGATGTACGTGCAGCTGCGGGCGGACTGGACGATCGCCGCGAACCTCATCGGTGCGATCGAGGCCGTGCATTTCCAGGTCGGCGATGCGATCCGCCAGGCGGGCGGGCACAACGCCGACTATGTCGGCGTCGAACTGAAGTATGGGTGGTGACGGCGGCGCGCAGCCACCCGCGCGCGACATGAAAAAGGGCAGCCCCGCGGGGCTGCCCTTCGTTCGTCCGGGGCGGCGGCGTGGCCGGCCCGTTCGCGGTGATGACGATGCCGTTACAGGTTCGGCGACAGTTGCAGCGCGTTCGTCAGGTCGCCCATCGGCTGCGCGCCGTTGGCCTTCAGCGCGTCGTCGCGCTGTTGCAGGCCCGCGAGGCGCGGCAGCGAGAAGCGGCGCGTGATGAAGCGCAGGATCGAGCCCGTGTCGTATTGCGTATGGTCGACGAAGCCCTTCTTCGCGTACGGCGACACGATCAGCGCCGGAATGCGGGTGCCCGGGCCCCAGCGGTCGGCATTCGGCGGCGCGGCATGATCCCAGAAGCCGCCGTTTTCGTCGTACGTGACGACCACGACCATGTTCTTCCACTGCGGGCTGGCCTGCAGGTGCGCGATCACGTCGGCGATGTGCTGGTCGCCGGACGTGACGTCCGTGTAGCCCGGGTGCTCGTTCAGGTTGCCCTGCGGCTTGTAGAACGTGACCTGCGGCAGCGTGCCCGCATCGATCGCCTTGATGAACTCGGCGCCGTTCGCGCCGCCGTCGAGCAGGTGCTGCGCGCGGCTCGCGGTGCCCGGCGCCTGGTTCGCGAAGTAGTTGAACGGCTGGTGGTGCGGCTGGAAGTTCGGCGTCGACAGATCGGCACCGTAGATCACGTTCGACGTGCCGTTCTGGCTCGCCTGCAGCGCCTGGCCCCACGCGCCGCTGTACCATGCCCACGACACGCCCGCGTTGGTCATCAGGTCGCCGATGTTGGTCGCCGTCTGCGGCGGCATCGTCGACGGATTGGCCGGGTCGGCGAGCAGCGGGTCGCCGCCCGTGGCCGCCTTGTTGCCGCTCGGCTGGTACGCCGGCTGCATCGTGTTGATGCCGTAGAAGTCCGGCGTCAGCGCGCCGTCGTTGACGAACTTCGGCGCGCCGTTCAGCGCCGAGGCCGGCGAGTTCGCCGCGACCTTCAGCGACTTGCCGTCGGCGTTCAGGACTGCGATCTTGCCGGCCGCCGGGCTCTTGTCCGCGTTCGCATAGAACGGCGCGCACGCGCAGATCAGGTACTGGTGGTTCAGGAACGAGCCGCCGAACGCACCCATGAAGAAGTTGTCGGCCAGCACGTACTGCTGCGCGATCTTCCACAGCGGCAGCTTCGACGGATCGGCGGTGTAGTGGCCCATCGTCAGGCCGCCCGCATCGGTCCACGCGGCATACATGTCGTTCTTGCCGCCGTTGATCTGCATCTGGTCCTGGTAGAAGCGGTGCACGATGTCGCGCGTCGCGATGCTCATCGACTGGTTGAAGCCTTTCGGATCGTCGATCGCGAACGGCGTGTTCGGCAGGTTCGCCGTCATCGCCTCGGTCACCGCCGGCGTGATGCCGGTCGCGGTCAGACCGCCCCAGATCTTCGGCAGCGTCGCCATCGTCGAGCCGTCGCGATCCTTTTGCACCGAGTTCGCGGCCGTTGCGTTCTGCAGGCCGTTCGCGCCGGGGAAGTTGCCATACAGGTTGTCGAAGCTGCGGTTTTCCGCGTAGATCACGACAACGTTCTTGACGGCCGACAGGCCTTGCTGCGTGACATCGTCGCCGCCGCAGGCGGTCAGGCTGAGCGCGGCCGCGAGGGCGATCGGCGTATAGCGAATCCAGGCGTGCTTCTTCATGCGATGTTCTCTCTTTCGTCGTTTGTCGCGTGTGGGAACCGGGTTGATGTGCGGCCGGTGCGGGCATTGCGAGGCACCGACCGGTTGCGCGCATTATCTGGAACCGATTTGACAGGCGGGTGTAGGGCCGCTTTCAATTGACTGTCGGTGGAACGTCATGCAACGGTCATGGAACTGACATAAGCTCCGGCCGATTGCCCACCGCTACAAGAAGAACGACGATGCACAGCCTTCTGAAACCCCTCGCGTTCGCGCGATCGTTGACCCCCGCCGCGGCCGCGCTGGCGCTGGCCGCCGGGCTCGCGGCGCTCGCCGGCTGCGATGCGCGGCCCGGCGCGACTACGCC
>NZ_JAAGPH010000290.1:0-3584 GCF_017104705.1 Burkholderia sp. Se-20373
GCACGCCAGAAGCCGCCGCGCGCGACGAGCAGCACGATCCAGATCATCAGCGACACGCCGGACACCAGGAATGCAAGAACCAGCATCATCGGCGCGCCTCCTGTCGGGCGCCGGCATCGGCAAAATCAATCGGGGTCGGGAACAAAACGCCCGAAACCGCACGGGCGGCCGGGCAATACGCGTAAGAATCGACGGTCATCGAATGGCCTTGAAATGAGCGCGACGCCGGGCAGCCGGAGCGGCTGCCCGCGAAACCGCGTAGTTTACTGGGTTCCGCGCGCGCCAGCGCCGACGCGGTTCTCCCGCAAATGCAACACGCCGGATACAGCACCAGAGCAAGGACTTCCCGATAGAGTTAAAATGCGCGATTAATTCGGGGTTCCGGGGCCTGGCCGGCCGGTTCGTTCCTGCCTTCATAACATCAAGCCGGGGCGAGCGAGCGAGTGCCAGCTCCTCGAACCCCGGCGTCTGTCGTCGGAGTTCGCTCACTTATGCGAGTCATCCTTGCCCAGCCCCGCGGCTTTTGTGCGGGGGTTGTCCGCGCGATCGAGATCGTCGATCGCGCGCTGCAACAGCACGGTGCGCCGGTCTATGTGCGTCATGAGATCGTGCATAACCGGCATGTCGTCGAAAATCTGCGTAATAAAGGGGCCCGATTCGTTGAGGAACTCGACGAGGTGCCCCACGGCGCTGTCGCGATCTTCAGCGCGCACGGTGTCGCCCAGACGGTCGAGCGCGACGCGGAAACGCGCGGGCTCGACGTGCTCGACGCGACCTGCCCGCTCGTCACGAAAGTGCACGTGCAAGGCCGCCAGTATGTCGCGGCGGGCCGCCGGCTGATCCTGATCGGCCATGCGGGCCACCCGGAAGTCGAGGGGACGATCGGCCAGATTCCGGCCGAGGTGATCCTCGTGCAGAGCGAAGCCGAAGTCGCTACGCTGACGCTGCCCGTCGACACGCCGGTCGCGTACATTACGCAGACCACGCTGTCGGTCGACGATACGCGCGGCATCATCGAAGCGCTGCAGCGCCGGTTCACCGACCTCGTCGGCCCGGACACGCGCGACATCTGCTACGCGACGCAAAATCGCCAGGCCGCCGTGCGCGAGCTGAGCGAACAGGTTGACGTGCTGCTGGTCGTCGGTGCGACGAACAGCTCGAACTCGAACCGCCTGCGCGAGATCGGCACCGAAAGCGGTGTGCCGAGCTACCTCGTCGCCGACGGTTCGGAAGTCAAGGCCGAATGGTTCGCGAATGCGAATACCGTGGGCCTGACCGCCGGGGCGTCCGCGCCCGAGGAGATGGTCGAAGATGTCATCGGCGCGTTGCGCGCGCTGGGTCCCGTCGACGTCACGACGATGGCGGGCCGTGAGGAAAAAGTCGAATTCAAGCTGCCGGCGAAGCTCACGCAAGCTGTCGCCCGCGAAGTTTAAGGAGGACATCTCTTGTCTATTCCGCTGCTCCAGCAAGTCCGCGTCGGCGCGTACATCACGCGCCAACACCTGTCCGGCAACAAACGCTATCCGCTCGCGCTGATGCTCGAGCCGCTGTTCCGCTGCAACCTCGCGTGCAACGGCTGCGGCAAGATCGATTACCCGGACCCCATCCTGAACCAGCGTCTGTCCGTCCAGGAATGCCTGGAAGCGGTCGACGAGTGCGGCGCGCCGATCGTGTCGATCGCGGGCGGCGAGCCGCTGCTGCACAAGGAAATGCCGGAAATCGTCCGCGGCATCATGAAGCGCAAGAAGTTCGTCTACCTCTGCACGAACGCGCTGCTGATGGAAAAGAAGATGGACGACTACCAGCCGAGCCCGTACTTCGTCTGGTCGGTCCACCTCGACGGTGACGCGCAGATGCACGACCACTCGGTGTCGCAGGAAGGCGTGTACGACAAGGCGGTCGCGGCCATCAAGGAAGCGAAGCGCCGCGGCTTCCGCGTGAACATCAACTGCACGCTGTTCAACGATGCGATCCCCGAGCGCGTCGCGAAGTTCTTCGATACGCTGAAGCCGATCGGCGTCGACGGCATCACCGTGTCGCCGGGCTACGCGTACGAGCGCGCGCCGGATCAGCAGCACTTCCTGAACCGCGACAAGACGAAGAACCTGTTCCGCGAAATCCTGAAGCGCGGTGAAGGCGGCAAGCGCTGGTCGTTCAGCCAGTCGTCGCTGTTCCTCGACTTCCTGGCCGGCAACCAGACCTACAAGTGCACGCCGTGGGGCAACCCGGCGCGTACGGTGTTCGGCTGGCAGAAGCCGTGCTATCTGGTCGGCGAAGGTTACGTGAAGACCTTCAAGGAACTGATGGAAGACACGAACTGGGACAACTACGGCGTCGGCAACTACGAGAAGTGCGCGGACTGCATGGTCCACTGCGGCTTCGAAGCGACCGCCGTGATGGACACGATGGCGCATCCGCTGAAGGCGTTCGCCGTGAGCCGCAAGGGCATCAAGACCGACGGCCCGTTCGCACCGGACATTCCGATCGACAAGCAGCGCCCGGCCGAGTACGTGTTCTCGCGTCACGTCGAGATCAAGCTCGAGGAAATCCAGCGCGCCGGCAAGGGCAAGCTGCAAAAGGCGGCGAAGCCGGCAGCCGCAGCGTAAGCGCGTTTCGCCACGCGGAGGCCCTGCCTCCGCGCCGGCGGGAAAAAATGAAGCGCCACGGAGTCCGCTCCGTGGCGCTTTTGTTTTGGGCCGCGGTTTTGCATCGCGTTTCGCCGTCACCGTAGCGAGTGCCGCGACAGCCACGCATCGCCGAAACAACGCGATTGGGTCGCTGCGCCGGTGCGGCCGGCCCTGTCTCCTCCATCCTCCCTGCGAAACCGGTGCGACGCTATGCGGCCAGCGATTCGGCCGCATGCATGCGCATCTTCTGCGCCGCGCTCGCGACGAGTGCCGGCTGGCCGCTCGACGCGAACGTACAGACGTGCTCCCACAGCTCGGCCAGCCGATGCCGCGCGAGCGTCGTGACGCACGTGTCGTGCGCCGTGAGCACATGCTCGAGTACCGCGCATTCGTCGTCGCGCAGCGCCCATGCGCCGCTTTGCGCCGCGCGCGCCACGCCCGCATCGAGCGCACGCTCCGCGTCGACGCACAGGTCGATGTCCGCATCCGCGCATACCGCATCGTCGAGCGCCAGGAACACCAGGTAGACGCTCGTGCGCAAGCGCATCAGCAGCGCCTCGCTGCCATGCCCGCTACGCAGCGCGACGAGCGCCATGTGGCATTTCAGCGAGATGTCGCGCGCATGCACGGGCGGCAGCGGCAGCAGCCACTCGCGGGTCAGCGGCACGTGGCGACGGTTCTTCCGGGCGCCTTTCATGATGGGCTCCCGTCGGCGGGCGCATCGCTCGCGTCGAAAGCCGGCCATGCGATGCGGCACGCACCGGCGTCGCGGCGCGCATCGCGCGGATGCTGCGCACCCTGGAGACGATGTATCTTCAGACGGAACGCGCGCAGCGGCTGCTCGCGGTGCAGCAGCGGCTCGTGATCCTGTTGCCCGAGCACCTCGACGAAGTCCGCGACCGCGGTTTCGCGTATGCGCGGCTCGATTACCTGCGGCCCGCGCTCGAGGATCTCGAA
>NZ_JAAGPH010000291.1:0-3455 GCF_017104705.1 Burkholderia sp. Se-20373
CGCGCCGTCCGGCGTGCGCAGGCCGCCGGAACCGGTCGCCCCGTGCCCCGCGCGCGATGCGCCGAGCAGGCCTGCGAGCCGTGCACCGAACATCCCGCGCCGCGCCGCCGACAGCGCGATCACCGCGCAGGTCAGCAGGATCAGCGCGAACACGAGCCAGCCGAGCGGCGAGCGCAGCCGCACGATGTCGGTCATCGCGCTGCCGATGCCGTCCACGCGCGTCGTGCGCGCGGCGGCCGGCTGCAGGAACAGCGACACGTTGTCGTACTGCAGCCCTTCGATGCTGTGCGCGACGAGGTCCTTGACCATCGGCGCCATCGCGCGCAGGTCGACGCCGGGCCGGTAGCGGATATAGACGGCCGCGGACGAAGGCTTGATCTTGTCCGCGAGCGGATCGTTCTCCGGAATCACGACCTGCACGCGCGCGACGACCACGCCCTCGATGTCCTGCAGCGTGCGCGACAGGTCCTGCGACACGCCGTACAGGTAGCGCACGCGCTCCTCGGCCGGCGTCGATACGAGGCCCTGTTTCTGGAACAGCTCGCCGAGGCTCGCGTAGCTCGGCTTCGGCAACCCGTTCGCCTGCAGTACCGTGAGCGCCGACTGCATGTCGCCGTCCGCGACGCTGACGAGCCACGCGTTGCGGTCCGACGTGTCGCGCGCGTCGTTGTCCTTCGACGCGCTGATGCCCGCGTCGCCGAGCACCGCGACCATCTGGTTCGCATCGCGCTCCGACAGGCCCGAGTACAGCTCCTTCTGGCACCCGGCCAGCAGCACGAGCAGCCCCGCGAGCAGCGCGCGCGCCGCCCGGCTGCGCCACGCATGCGCGCGCGGCGTCGAATCGATCGTCGTCATCGTTTTTCCGCTTCCGTGTGAGCGCGGCCGTAAGCGGCACGCGCGCACGCCATCACTCCTGCGTCTTCAGCACCGTGTGCGTGAAGCCGTTCGCCGCCTGCGCGACCGACAGGCTCAACTGGTATTCCGAAATCGTGGTGGTCGCCGTCCACTGAAAATCCATCGCCTTCACCATCGTCATCATCGGATCGCTGCGGCTGTCGGCCATCGACGTCAGCATCTCGCTGCGATGCTTGTCGATGTTCGCGTACCGCGCGTCGAGATCGTTGCCGTAGGTGCGCAACCGCTCGACGAGCGACGACGGGTTCGCCTGCGCGGGCGTCATCTGCACGGCCGGCGCCGCATCCGCCGGTGCGCGCGACATCGCGACGCCCGACGAAGACGGCGGCGCGGCCGGCGATGCGCCCGGCTGCATCAGCGCATCGAACTGGCGCACCTGCGCCGGATCGGACGCCGAGCCCGTTTGTTGCGCGGCGCCCGCGAGCGCGGCCGAGCACGCGATCAGCCCTTGCGTCATCGCGGTGCCGAGCAGCCCGACCGCGACCATCCCGGCCAGCAGCGCGACGCGCGTCGACGAGGCGGCGACGCCGATGCAGGCCGCCGTCAGCAGCAGAAGCTGCACGGTGATCAGGCGCTTGCGGTTCAGCAGGTCGCCGAGCGGCACGACGAACAGCAGCGCGAGCGCACAGCCGAGCTGCGTCGCGGTGATGACGCCGCCGACGGCTGCCTGCGACACGCGGAAATCCCGCGCGATCGAATCGAGCAGCGGCTGCGCATAGTAGACGTTCGCGACACTGGCCGCGCAGCAGACGGCCAGCAACGCGACGCGCGCCGCGGACAGGCGGTCGCCGTCGGGCGGATGCGCGGCATGGGCCGGCGCGGTCGACGCAACGGTGCCGGAATGACAGGAAGACGCCATGGGTTACCTCGTGCAATGTAGTTGCAAATTGAAACTGGTGTGGAGTGTAGGAAAAGTAGTTTTAAAATGCAACTTGTTGGGCGGCGGGCGAGCCGTCCGCGCACGGATGGCCGGCGTCGCCGCGAAGGCGGCCGGCAAGATTGCGGAGAGGAACATGGCCAGGCAGAAAAGTCTTGCGGATTCGCCGTGCCCGGTGGCGCGGGCGACCGATATCGTCGGCGATCGCTGGGCGTTGCTGATCGTGCGCGATGCGTTCGACGGCGTGCGCCGGTTCGGCGATTTCCGCGCGAGCCTCGGTGTCGCGAGCAACATCCTGTCCGACCGGCTGAAGATGCTGGTGGACGCCGGCGTGTTCGACGTCGTGCCGGCATCGGACGGCACCGCGTATCAGGAGTACGCGCTGACCAAAAAGGGCGAAGGGCTGTTTCCGGTGATCGTGATGCTGAGGCAGTGGGGGGAGGCGAACCTGTTTGCGCGCGGCGAGCCGCATTCGGTGCTGGTTGACCGCAGCACGGGGCGCGCGGTCCGCAAGCTCGCACTGCGGCATGACGACGGCCGGCCTTTGAAGGCGGCCGAGACGGTCGTGAGGAAGGTCGGCGACGCGTGACCGTGCCCGTTGTTCAATCGGCCGCCGTCGCGACCTGACGCGCGGACGACGCGCCACGATGCGCATCGGGCCGCACCCGCGTCGCGAGCAGCGCGGCGGTGACGAGCAGCGCGACCGACACGGCCGTTTCGATCCGCAATCCGTTCACGACCTGCGCCGCGCCGCCACCGCCGGCGAGCGCGCCGAACGCAGCCACGCCCATCGCGCCGCCGGCCTGCCGCGCGGTATTCAGCACGGCCGACGCGATGCCGGCCCGTTCGGGCGCGACCGACGCGAGCACGGCGGTCGTCATCGCCGGCACCGCGAAGCCCATGCCGGTCGGAATCAGCAGGAACGGCGCGAGCAGGACGGCCAGCGGTGTCGACGCGTCGACGAAATGCAGCGACCCGTAGCCGAGCGCGGCGACGAGCGCGCCCGCCAGCATCGGCGCCCGCGGGCCGTGACGCGCCACGACACGGCCGCTGGCGAGGTTCGACAGCAGGAAGCCGCCGGTCAGCGGCAGGAACGCAAGGCCCGCCTGCAACGCCGTTTCGCTGCGTGCGCGCTGCAGGTACAGCGCGAGCACGAACGCGGTGCCGTAGTACGTGAGGTTCACGCAGATCCCGAACAGCACGGCCGCGCTGAAAGTGCGATGGCGGAACAGTGACAGCGGCAGCATCGGCGTGGCCGTGCGCGCTTCCACCGCGACGAACCCGAGCGCCGCGAGGGCGGCCAGCGCGAAGCCGCCGGCGACGACCGGATGCGTGAAGCCGAGCGGCCGCCATTCGATCACGGCGCCGGTCAGCGCGGTCAGCATCGCGATCGCGATGAACTGGCCGTGCAGGTCGAGTGCGCGGATGGAACGGGAGGGCGCGGCCGGCGCCGCCGCACGGCCCGCGGGGATCCATGCAAAGGCAGCCGCCAGCCCGGCCGCACACAGCGGCAGGTTCACGAGGAAGATGCCGCGCCAGCCCAACGCCGCGATCAGCACGCCGCCGACCACCGGGCCGGCGGCGATCGAAATCGAACCGGCCGCCGTCCACCCGCCCACGGCTCGCGCCCGCAGGCGCGGGTCGTGCCGGCACGCGTCGTTGC
>NZ_JAAGPH010000292.1:0-3504 GCF_017104705.1 Burkholderia sp. Se-20373
GCGATCGTGGCCGGCGCGGCGCGCGGGTTCGCGGTCGCGGCCGTGCTCGTCGCCCTGTGCATCGTGCTGGCCGCGCGCTGGCCCGGCGATGCGCCCCGCGGTGCACCCGATAGCGGCCCGCGGGCCTGAGCCCAAGCCCCCTTCAACAGACCCCCCAGCCCAGCGAGGAATCCATGCCGCATCGTTTCATCGATACCGTCCTGATCGTCGACGGCGCGTCGACAGCCGCCTATCTGGCGCCCGCGTTCCGCGCCTACGGCATCCGTTGCGCGCACGTGATCAGCGACCCCGACCTGCCGGAAATCTACCGGAACCAGTTCGTCCCGTCCGACTATATCCGCCAGATTCAGCATCACGGCGATATCGACGCGACGCTCGCGCAGTTGAGCGACCTGCGGATCGGCGCGGTGCTGCACGGCCTCGACGCGGCGCTCGAACTGGCCGACACGCTCGCCGAGCGGCTCGACGTGCCGACGCGCAATCCGCTCGCGACGTCGGCCGCGCGGCGCGACAAGTACGCGATGAACGAGCGGATTCGCCAGGCCGGCCTGCGTGCCCCGGCCCATTTCCACAGCACGTCGGTCGACGCCGCGCTCGAATGGGCACGCGCGTACGGCACGCTGCCGCTCGTGGTGAAGCCGGCGCGCAGCGCGGGCGTGACCGGCGTGAAGATCTGCCGCACGCTCGACCAGGTCGAGGCCGCCGCGCGCGACGTGCTGGCCACCCGTTCGCTGTACAACCAGCCGAACGACGACATCGTGATCCAGAGCTATTCGGAGGGGCAGGAATACATCGTCGATTCGGTGTCGTTCGAAGGCCGCCACCGGGTGGTCAGCCTGTGGGAAGTGCACCGCGACCGCACGCATGCGCCGCGGCTCGACAAGATGCTGGTGCTGAATCACGCCGATCCGCGCTACGCGCCGCTGCTCGACTACGCGGCCGCCGTGCTCGACGCGCTGGACGTGCGCTTCGGGCCGACCCATCTCGAACTGTTCGATACGGCCGACGGCCCGACGATCGTCGAGCTGAACGCGCGGCTGCACGGCAGCCTCGATCCGCGGCTGACGAGCGCGGTCAGCGGCGAGAATCATGTGTCGGCTGCCGTGGAAGCGGTGCTGCATCCGGAGCGGCTGTTCGGTGACGTCGCCGCGCCGACGGATTTCCGCGGTTACTGCGGGCACGTGCTGCTGCTGTCGTCGCGCAACGGCGTGCTGCGGCAGGACTTCACGTGGCAGGCGATCCAGGCGCTGCCGTCGTTCGTCGGGCTCAAGCAATGGGCCAGGGTGGGCGACACGCTGCGCGTGACCACCGACCTGCAGACGGCGCTCGGCACCGTCGGCCTTTACAGCCCGACGTTCGAGCGGCTGCTGGAGGATTGCCGGCGGATTCGCGAGATCGAGGCTGAATTCTTCGCGGATGAACGGGCGGTTGCGCCGGCGTAGCGCGATCGGCGCCGCGCGCGGTGCGGTGCGCCGAGGTGCGCGCCGCTAGCGCCCGAGCGCCGCCCCCGCCTGCCGCCCGAGCACCGCGCGCAATGTATCGAGCTCGGGCAGCTCGGGCGCTGCTTCGGACGTGACGAGATAGGTCGTCACACTGTCGAGATCGTCGAACGCATGCGCGCGCAGTTCCTTGCGCGCCACGTGCTCGGTCGTGATCCGCTTCGGCAGGATCGCGACGCCCATGCCGGCCGCCACGCAGCCGAGGATCGCGCCGAACGTGCCGAACGACGCCACCGACTCGATCGCGCCGTCCGCACCGGGCACCAGATAGGTGAGGAACAGGTGCGCGTCGCCTTGCTGAAACGTGAAGCGCTCGCGCAACAGATACAGCACCTGTTCGGGCAGGACCCGCTCGTCGACGAGCCCGCGCCAGGCGACATAGCCTGCATACGTCGGCCGCACGTCCGGCATCAACTGGGCACGCACCGCCGAGCGGCCGCCGTCCGCACCGATCAGCAGGTCGGCCGCCTCGGCGTGGCCGCTCGCGAAATGCGCGACGATCCGCTCGCCGTCCTGCTCGAATCGCTCGAACGCGTCGCCCGCACGGACGACGCCGGCCGGCAGCGCGCGCTTCAACGCCGTGTAGATCACGTTCCACGCGGTCTGCGTTTGCGGCATCGCGAAGCGTTGCACGATGCGGTCGTGCGCATCGACGTAGATCCGGTCGATCGAATCGACGGCGGCCTCGCGCGGCAGCGGTACGTTGCCGAATGCGAACGCCCGCTCGATCGGCGGCTGCAGCACGATGCCGCCGCCGCGGCTGTCCAGGTCGTGCGGTGATTGCTCGAATACGCCGACGTCCCAGCCGGCTGCGCGCAGTGCGGTCGCGGCGAACAGCCCGCCGACCGACCCGCCGACGATGACGGCCTTGCGGCCCGATCCGTGTTCCATCCGATGTCTCCCGATGATGGCCGAGCATAGGGCAAACCACGGACGCAGCGGTTGAATTGTTCTGAAGCGGCCTGGGTGACAGCGTGACGCGTGCGCCGCCGCTCGACCTCGGCGGTGTTTGGCGGGGGTGGCGGATGAGCCGGATGCCACGTGTTGCGGTGCGGCAGGCGTGCCGTTCAGGAATGCGTTGACCCGCCGTTCGATTTCGGCGTCGAGATCGTCGGGCACCGGCAATCCGCATACCCACTTGCGCGTGCCGAGACGGAAGAGGCTCGCGTGCAGGCTCCAGACCCGTTCGATTGCCGCGTTGCGCCGAGCTTCCGACACTGGCGTTGCTTCAGAAGAATTCAGTTCGCCGCCATGACTTTCAGGTCCGCGCCCCCTAGTCTTGCTACCGAACCGCCGCATGGGCCGGGCGCCGTCCGTCCAGGCATCGTGCCCGGCGAGCACGCGATCCCGTTCGTGCCGGCGCAGGTGTGCCCGCCGGCCGCACAGGTCCAGGACGCGGGCTGCGCCGGCAAAACCACGGAAACCACGACATGCAACCTGGACAAGTCACGGCCGCCGGCGCGGCCGCGCCCGATCGCCTGCCCGGCGAGGACGTTTTTCTCGCGTCGATCGCGGGCTATGTCGACACGCTCGGCTTCGTCGCGCTGTTCGGCCTCTTCACCGCCCATGTGACCGGCAACTTCATCCTGATCGGCTCGGGCCTGGCCGGGGTCGGGCAGGGGCTGCTGATCAAGTGGCTCGCGTTTCCGGCGTTCATCGCCGGGATCGTGGCCGCGCGCCTGCTCGACCACCGGATGCGCGTGCGCGGTCACGGCGCGCGGGCCGGTTCGCTGTACGCGTTGCAGGCGATCCTGCTCGCCGGCTTCATGTTCGCGGGGATCGCGGCGTCGCCGATCGGCAGCGCCGACGCGCCCGCGACGATCGTCTGCGGGCTGCTCGGCGCGGCGGCGATGGGCGTGCAGAACGCGCATGGCCGGCTGACCGCGCGCTCGGTGGTCGCCAACACGGTGATGACCGGCAACGTCACGCAGGCCGTCATCGATGCGTTCGACTGGCTCGTGCCGATCGCCGCGCCGGCCGAACGGGACGCCGCACGCGCGCGGCT
>NZ_JAAGPH010000293.1:0-3424 GCF_017104705.1 Burkholderia sp. Se-20373
CGCCGCAGGCCAGTCCGGCACCGGCCTGCGGCGCGGCGCCCGCCGCGTTCGTCGAGACCGGCATCGTGCCGCCCTGCACGGCGCCCGATTCGGGCGGGCGCGTCATCGGCACGAGCTGTTCGGGGTGCGCGTTCACGTCCTTCATGAACGACGCGAGGTTCTGCGATACCGGGGCCAGCAGGATCTGGCGCACGCCGTTGTAGTACTCGGTCAGCAGATGCTGCTCGAGACGGTCGCCCTGGTACAGGCCGAGCGACACCGAAATCGGCTTGTCGCGGCGGAACTGCTCGAGCTGCTCGATCCGGTCCTCGAGGATGTCCATCGCCTGCAGGCGCGATTGCAGGTCGTTGCGGCCCTGCTGCAGGCGCGTGACGTTGTCGAGGTCGGCCTGCACGTTCGCGACGAGCTGCTGGTTGCCGATCGTCGACCAGGTCCAGCCGCCCAGCGCGAGCGCCAGCGCCGCGACGAAGCCGAAGAAGGTCGCGTAGCGCAGCCGCGTCTTGGTCGGGCTCGCGAACTGCCGCACCGTCTGGCGGTCCGCGAAGATCACCTTCGAGAACAGGTCGCGCAGGAAGAAGCCGTTCTTCGAGAACGCGCTGTGCGGCTTCGGCAGCGCGGCGCCGTCGAGGCCGAAGCGATGCGCGATGCGCTGCGCGGCCGCGCTGTTGGTTTCGCCTTCCTGCAGCGCGCTGGTGAAGTAGAAGCCGCGGAAGATCGGCTTGTACTGGAACGGGTTGTTCTCGAACAGCGTCGCGAGGAACGCGCGCAGCGACGGCTTGATCGTCGAGAATTCGAGCGGGAAGCTCAACTGGCCCGGCGACAGCTGGTTGCCGCGCGACAGCGACAGCTGCGCGACGCTGATCTCCTTCAGCCCTTCGTAGAGTTCCTCGAAGTGCGTGTCGAACTGCGCGACGACGTCACGCTTGTCGTCGGGTTCGTAGGGCAGGGTGGCGCCCCACACGCGGTCGTATTCGTGCTTGTCGCTGCTGCTGAAGAATTCGGTGAAGCCGGTGATCAGGTCGGCCTTCGTGAACATCACGTAGACCGGCGCGAACACTTCGAGCTTCTCCGTCAGCTCCTGAACGCGCTGGCGGAGGTTTTTCGCGAGGTTGATCGCGAATTCGGGGCGGTTGCCGGTGAGTTCGGCGATGCTCGCGGTGACGATGATGCCGTTGATCGGCGCCTTCGGGCGGTAGCGCTTGAGCAGGCCGAGGAAGCCGAGCCACTCGCTGCGGTCTTCCTCATGCACCGAATAGCGGCCGGCCGTATCGAGCAGGATGCCCTCGGTCGTGAAGAACCAGTCGCAGTTGCGCGTGCCGCCGATGCCGTGGATCACGGCGCTGTTCTTGTCCGCGAACGGGAACTGCAGGCCGGAATTGAGCACGGCGCTGCTCTTGCCCGCGGCCGGGTTGCCGATCACGATGTACCACGGCAGTTCGTACAGCGCGGAGCCGCCCGACACCTGGCCGATCTTCGACGTCTTGATCGTCTTCACCGCATCCGACAGGCGCGTGCGCAGCACGTCGAGGTCGGCCGTCTTCGCGTCGGGGGCGAGCGCGGCGGCGGCGGGCGCGGCGATCTTGCCGGTTTCCGCCTGCTCTTCCAGCACCTGGCCGAGCTGCTGGTTCGCGCGCTTCACGCGCCAGCGGCGCCACAGCGCGACGACGAGCCACAGCGCGAGGATCGCCGCGAAGGCGATCGCCGCCCACAGGAGCGGCAGCTGCAGCATGTCGGCGACGATGAAGAGAATGGCCGCTAGCGCGACGATCCCGACGATCGAGAGCGTACGCGGATGAGTCAGCACGTTGAGGATGCGTTGCATAGGACGTTCAGGTTCCGGTGCGATTCGATGAGGCGACGCAGGCGCGCCGAGCGGCAAGGGTGGCGCCGCGATGTGTCGCCATGCTGTCAAACGGGATGAAGGGGGCTGGCATCAATGCGCCCGCGGCATCGGAGAAGGCGCGCGCATTAACGAAAGGACGCTGTGAGATTTAAAACGGAAGCGGCGGCCGGAAAAAATCGCGCACCGGAATGCATGATTTTTTGCGCCGCCCATATCGTTTCCTGCCGGGATATTAAAAAGCCCCATGCCGCCCTCATTATTTCCTGTCCGGCAGCCCTGGCTAGCTGCCGCGTCCCAGTTTAAAACCGGGTTTATGGTATTCCACGTGCCCGAGATCCATCATTTTCCAGCGGCCCCCCCAGGTCAGGCCAACCTGTTCGGCGACCTGGCCATACAACTGGTAGCCGCGCATCGCCCACGGATCTTTCTCGGAGATGACCAGCTTGCCGTCGCGCAGGAATGCGTTGTCGGCCGCCAGCCCGAATTGGTGATAACTCTGGAAGGCGGCCGCATTGGTCACGTTGGTACCCATCTGCGCCAGCCGGTTCTGCCGTTCCGGGCTCCGGTAACCTTCCAGCAACGCCATTTCATAACCATATTGTTCGTGCATGATCTTGTAGACCAGCAGCAAACGCGTACGGAAATCCGGATCCAGCAGGTTCCAGTCGCGGCTCGCATCCTTCAGCGCCGGGCGCACCTGTTCGACTTCCTTGGTGGCGAAGACCTCCGGCGGCAGCGGCGGGGGCGGCACGAGTTGTTCGCCCTGCAGCAGCGCGGCGATCTTCTCGTCGGGCACGCGCGCCGTGTCGTCGTACTGGAACAATTGCCGGCCGCGTAACGCAATGGCGACCAATGGCGGCGTCGCAAGAATACCTGCCGATACCATAATCATCAAGCGCCGGCGAACCAGTAAATTTTGCACGTCGTTTAAAGCACCGCGCGTAGCGCTTGCCGATTTAACAATCTGACTTCGCGTACGCGAGGCGCGATCGTTCGCGCGGCGCGTTAGACGGCCGTGAAACTGGGCGACGGATTCGAATACGGTCGCGCGGATACCCGGTAAAAGCAACAGTGCCGCAACCGCGACGGCAAGGGCGAAATAGGCGACGAGTGCGACGGCAATCAAAGAAATCCCCGGAAATTGGAATTGATTGTGTTTTGCAATGCTTGCTCTTAGAATCAGGCTGCTTCGAGAGGCCGGGCTATATTATCGCGGTGAATTAAACCAGGATTCAATGAGACGCTGAATGAGTGCGCCGGAAAATTCAAATTCGAAATCTCCGCCCAGCCTGCTGTCCGATACCAAACCGGCAGGCGACGGAGCTCAGCAGTCGCGCATTCTCGCGAATCTGGAAGGACGTGTCACGCCGCCGGCCGAGCCGCCGCGCCGTTCGCTGAAGGCGCCGATCGCCGCCGTCGTGGCCCTGGTGGTCGCCGTCGGTGGCTGGGGCGCATGGCGCATGCAGCATGCGGGCGGGCAGGCTCCCGCCGTCGCGGCCGAGGCTGCGCAGCTCGGAAGAGCGTCGCGCAGGGAAAGAGTGGGTGCCTGGATGTAGTGCTACGTGTTCGCCGTTGCAGGCT
>NZ_JAAGPH010000294.1:0-3214 GCF_017104705.1 Burkholderia sp. Se-20373
TCGCGTCGGTCGGCAAGACGCCGCTGCTGCCGGACGGTCACGAGCAGTTCGGTCATGCGTTCGGCAGCGATCCGTGGCTGTCGGTGCTGCTCGCGCATCGCGACGGCGACACGCCGCGCCGCGCGGCCGTCTGCTCGCTCGCGCTGAACGGCTATTACGCGGTCGCCGACGTCGCGTTCGCGCCGGACGCGACGTTCTCTCTCGACGACGAGGCGTGACATGGTGCGACCCGTTCACTTCACCTACCGGATCGAGCGCGACGCGCGGCAGCCGGTCGCGGTCGCCGCGAGCGCGTACCGGATGCCGCTCGACACGCCGGCCGACTATGCGCGTGCCGCGCTCGCGGAAACGGCCGGCGACGTATACGACGCCGGTGATGCACTCGGCGGCGATCGCCGCGTGCTGCTCGACCACGTCCAGTACTTCGCATTCCTCGCCGAAATCACCACGCGGATCCGCAACGACGTGCACCCGGACGCACGCCTGTTCATCGAAGTCTGCGCGCCGTACTTCGGCGCGTTGCCGGCCGAACTGCTCGCGCCGCACGTGCTGCTCGGCGTGCACCTGTACGACGAAGCCTTGCGCGATGCCACGCGCGGCGCCCCGGTCGTGTGGATCGGCGACCGCATCCTGCGCGACGCGGAATTCGCCGGCGACAACCGCGTGTGCTGCGCGATCTGGCCGGCGCGGCTCGCCGACGCCTTCGACGCGCAGCTGCGCGGCGCATGGCCGTCGTATGCGATCCGCCTCGACCCGCACCCGGCCGCGCCGCGCGCCGCCGCCACGACGCTTACCGATTCCGCCCATCATTCCGGCGCCGCCGCGCGGCCGGGGAGACCTTGAAATGACTGACACGCTCACCGTTATGCAGGACACGGCCGACATCCGCTGGTCGATGCCCGTCGACGCCCTGATGTCGAACGACTACGCACTGCGCGAAGAGGCGCTGAACCGGTTGTACGAAAAGGCGAAGGCCGCGCAGTGGGACGTCGCGACCGACGTCGACTGGAGCCACGATCTCGATCCGGCGAATCCGCTCGGCATGCCCGACCCGACGCTGCTGATCTACGGCACCGAGCTGTGGGGCAAGCTGTCGGACACCGACAAGCGCGAGGTGCGCCATCACGCGCAGGGCTGGCTGCTGTCGCAGATCCTGCACGGCGAGCAGGCCGCGCTGATCTGCGCATCGAAGCTCGCCTCGGCCGAGAACGGCCTGAGCGCGCGGCTGTGCGCGGCCGCGCAGATGATGGATGAAGCGCGCCACGTCGAGGCGTACGCGAAGCTCGTGAACGAGAAGCTCGACGTCAGCTACCCGATGAGCCGCTCGCTGAAGGGGCTGCTGCACGACACAATCACGAGCAGCGCGCTCGACATGACGAACCTCGGGATGCAGGTGCTCGTCGAAGGCATCGCGCTGTCGATCTTCCAGAGCGTGGTCGCGTACAGCACCGATCCGTTCATCAAGGACCTGTTCGTGCGGATCCAGCGCGACGAATCGCGCCACTTCGCGGTCGGCCGGATCACGCTGTGCCGCGTGTATGCGGAGATGAGCGCGGTCGAGCTGCGCGAGCGCGAGGAGTTCGTCTGCGAAGGCGCGGCCGTGCTGTACGAGCACCTGTGCGCGGACGACATCTGGGAACCGATGGGGCTGTCGAAGCGCGAATGCAGCGCGATGGTGCGCGAATCGCCGGTCTCCAGCTCGATCCGCCGCTCGATCTTCCGGCGCCTGGTGCCGACGATCCGCGAGATGGGCCTGCTCACGCCGACCGTGCAGGCGACCTTCGAAAAACTCGACGTCCTCGACTACGCGGCGATGCCGCTCAACTGAACCATGACGACGACCTCCTCCCAAGCGTCACGCGATTTCTGGATCGGCATCGACGCGGTGGCCTACGAGCTGCCGGGCCTGCCCGTCGATATCGAGGCCTGGGCCGCCGAGCGCGACTACCCGGCGCAACGGGCCGCGGCGATCGCGCACTCGGGCAGCCGCTATTTCCACATGGCGCTCGACACGAGCGAGACCGATCTCGCGATCGCGGCGGCCGGCCGCCTGCTCGACACGGCGCGCGTGCATCCGTCCGACATCGGCGCGATCGTGCACGTGCACACGCAGCAGTTCAGCGTGCCGCCCGCGCCGCGCAGCCTGCCGCACGAGCTGGCCGCGCAGCTCGGCATCGAGCCGTTGTGGCTCGGCTCGGTCGCGCAGCTGAACTGCGTGTCGGTCGCGGCCGGGATCGAGACGGTGCGCGCGCTGATGCGCCGCTATCCGCAGCTCGACGCGGCGCTCGTCGTGTCGTCCGACCGCGTGTACGGCGAGGATTACCGGATGCGGCAGATGACGGGCGTGCAGTGCGACGGCGCGGCCGCGATGCTGATCGCGCGCAACAGCACGAAGAACCGGCTCGGCGGCATCGCGATCGAGACGCATGCGAAATGGCATCGCGGCTCGGACACCGTCGCCGCGAACGAGGCCGACCTGATCATGATGGAGTGGCCGTACACGCGCAAGGCGATCGACGCGGCGGTCGCGCTCGAGCCGTACGCGCTCGACAAATACGAGCTCGTGCTGCCGCACAACGCCGACCTGCCCGGCTGGAACGCGCTGTGCCGCGCGATGCGCGTGCCGGCCGAGCGGCTCTATGCGGAGAACATCCATGCGCGCGGCCATGCGTGCTGCTCGGACTTCCCGATCAACCTGGCCGACGTCGGGCTCGACGCGGTCGCGCGCGGCCAGCGCGTGCTCGGCGTGATGCAGTCGAACTGCGGCGCGTACGCGGCCGCCACGCTCCATCCGGTGGGCCGCCATGACGCCTGAGCGCCCGCTTCCGCCCGCCGGCGACCACGCGTGGATCGCCGACCTGCGCACGCCGTGCTACGTGTACGAGCCGGAAGTCGCGATCGCGCGCTACCGGTCGCTGAAGGCGCGGCTCGGCACGCGGCTGATCGTGTCGCTGAAGGCGAACCCGAACCAGGACATGCTCGCCCGCTGCGCGCATGCGTACGAGGATGGCGTCGAACTCGCGAGCCGCGGCGAACTCGACGCGGTGATCGGCCGGATCAAGACGCCCCGCTACCTGAACAACCCGTCGATGGACGAGATGTTCATGCGCGCCGGGCTCGCGTCGCGCTGCCATTTCGTGCTCGACAACCCGGACGCGGTCGCGCGCTTCGTGCCGCTGGCGCGCGAGGCGGCGGCCGGCGGCGGCACGCCGGG
>NZ_JAAGPH010000027.1:0-66081 GCF_017104705.1 Burkholderia sp. Se-20373
TCGGTCGGCCACGAAGCGGTGGCCGCGAGCGGACGCGATGCCGCGACGCTTGCGACCGTGTTCAGCGCGTCGGGCGGCGACGGCCAGAATTGCCACGCGATCTGCGAGACGCTGGCCGGCGACGATCGCCAGCTGTCGCCGACGCGCTTCCACAACTCCGTGCACAACGCGCCGGCCGGCTACTGGAGCATCGCGACCCGCGCGACGGCGACGTCGAACGTGCTGTGCGCGCACGACGGCAGCTTTGCCGCGGGCCTGCTGGAAAGCCTGTGTCAGGTCGTGGTCGATCGCGTGCCGACACTGCTGATCGCGTACGACACCGATTATCCGGAACCGCTGCGTGCGGTGCGGCCGATCGGCGACGCGTTCGGCGCGGCACTCGTGCTTGCACCGGAAGCAAGCGAACGCGCGCTCGCCCGCATCGACGTGCAGCTCGCCGACGCACCCGCCACGCCGCTCGCGCATGCCGAGCTCGACGCACTACGCGCCGGCAATCCGGCCGCGCGCGCGCTGCCGCTGCTCGACGCCATCGCCGCGCGGCGTTCGACGCGCGTCGTGCTCGACTACCTGGCCGATACGCGCGTCCAGGTCGACGTCGCGATGCCGGATACGTTCGCGGAGCGCGCGTGATGACCGCGACGATCCCGCTCGCACCGCCGCTCGACCACGCGTGGATCGCCGCGCACATTCCGCACGGCGGCGCGATGTGCGTGCTCGATACGGTCGATGCGTGGGATGCCGACCGCATCCGCTGCACCGCGACGAGCCACCGCGATCCGCGCAACCCGCTGCGCTCGCACGGCCGGCTCGCGTCCGTCTGCGGGATCGAATACGCGGCGCAGGCGATGGCCGTGCACGGCGCGCTGCTCGGTGCACACGAAGCGCGCCCGCGCGTCGGCTATCTGGCGAGCGTGCGCAACGTCGACGCGTTCGTCGACCGGCTCGACACGTTCGCGCAGCCGCTCGTCGTCGAAGCGGAACGCGTGAGCGGCGACGCCCGCTCGGTGCTGTACGGCTTCGCGCTGCGCTGCGGCGATCGCGTGCTGCTGTCCGGCCGCGCCGCCGTGATGCTCGACGCGTCAGAGGCCCGTGCGCTTCGCCCAGGTCCGGCGCCGGCCGGCGATGCGAATCCTCGATGAAGCCGCTTACTCAAGAGAAGGAAACCAGGTCGTGAAAGTTCGTCAGTTCATTGGCACCGCGCTCGCTCTGGCGCTGATCAGCCCGATCGCGCACGCGGACATGTCGGAAGTGAAGCAGGACATCAAGCGCGATTCGAAGGAAGCCGCGCACAAGACCGGCGAGGCGGCCCGCAGCTTCGGCCACGCGACCGCGAGCGCCGCGAAGGCGGTCGGGCACGGGGTCGCACACGCGTCGCGCGAAGGCTGGGATGCCACCAAGCGCACGACGAAGCGGATCTTCCACAAGAACGACTCGGGCGAGTCGGGTGGAAAGAGCGAAAAGAACGATTGATCAAAGGCATCGCGCGCATCGCCGCAGGCATGCGCGCGATGCGTGACCGCTCGTCAGGCGTGACGCGTCACTGCCGCGATGCCGCCGTCAACGCGCGCCGCGCAGGCGGCGTGCCGGCCGGGCCCGCTCGCGTGCGAAGCACCTGCCGTACGCGACGAGCGAGCAATCGCGATGATCGAAGTTGCGCAGCAGCCGCGCACGACGCCGCTCGAGCCAGTAGAGCGAGACTGCCATCGTCAGCGCGACGGCCAGTGCCGTGCCGCCGATTACGAGTCCCATCCAGGTATCGCCCATGCTTTCTCCGGAATACGAAGCCGAAGCGGCGCGCCTGCCGCCGCCCCGGCACTGGATCGTGCGGAACGCGGCCCGGTGCGCGCACGCCGCCGGACCGCCACGGGTCAATGCATGTGCTGGCCGCCGTTGATCGCGATGTTGGAGCCCGTCACGAAGCCGGCCTCCTCCGAGCACAGGTAAGCCACCAGCGCCGCGACTTCCTCGGGCTTGCCGAGCCGGCCCGCCGGAATCTGCGGGAGGATCTTCGAGTCGAGGATGTCCTGCGGGATCGCCGTGACCATCTTCGTCGCGAGGTAGCCCGGCGACACCGTGTTCACCGTCACGCCCTTGCGCGCGATCTCGAGCGCGAGCGACTTCGTGAAACCGTGCATGCCGGCCTTCGCGGCCGCATAGTTGGTCTGGCCGACCGACCCCTTCGAGCCGTTCACCGACGAGATGTTGACGATGCGGCCCCAGCCGCGCTCGACCATGCTTTCGCAGACCGGCTTCGTCATGTTGAACACGGAATCGAGGTTGGTGCGGATCACCGCGTCCCAGTTGACCTTGTCGAGCTTGCGCAGCGTCATGTCGCGCGTGATGCCCGCGTTGTTCACGAGAATGTCGACCGGGCCGACGTCCCGCGCGATCTTCTCGATGCATTGCTGGCACGAATCGTGATCGGCCACGTCCACCGGGTACGCGTGGAACTCGCGGCCGGCCGCGTGCATCTCGGTCAGCCAGCGATCCGCGCCGGTGTTGTTCGGCGAATACGTGACGACTACCCGGTGGCCTGCGTCGTTCAACCTGATGCTGACCGCTTCGCCGAGGCCGCCCATTCCACCAGTCACTACTGCAATTCGCTTAGTCATCCTATTAATTACCGACAAAAAAGTAATCGATCAAGGCGGAGCGGCGGCGTCGCTCAGGCTGCCGCCCCACCGCTTCGATGCGCAGCCGCCCGCGTCGCGGGCGCGGCACGCACCGGCACCTCGCGCGTGTTGTTCACTGCTTGTCGTGCGCGAAAACCGCTTCGCCCGCGTGCGGTGCTGGCCGCTGCCGCACGCGGGACGAGTCGTCAGACCCTGCTCAGGCGCGCTCGACTGCCAGCGCGACCCCCATCCCGCCGCCGATGCACAGTGACGCCAGCCCGCGCTTCGCATCGCGCTTGGCCATCTCGTGCAGCAGCGTCACCAGGATCCGGCAGCCCGACGCGCCGATCGGGTGGCCGATCGCGATCGCCCCGCCGTTCACGTTCACCTTCGACGTGTCCCAGCCCATCTGCTTGTGCACCGCCAGCGCCTGCGCCGCGAACGCCTCGTTGATCTCCATCAGGTCCAGATCGCCCGGCGTCCAGCCCGCGCGCTCCAGCGCACGGCGCGATGCCGGCACCGGGCCCATCCCCATCACGCTCGGATCCACGCCCGCGTTCGCGTACGCCTTGATCCGCGCCAGCGGCGTCAGGCCCAGTGCCGCCGCCTTCTGCGCCGACATCACCAGCACCGCCGCCGCGCCGTCGTTCAGCCCCGACGCGTTCGCCGCCGTCACCGAGCCGTCCTTCGAGAACGCCGGCTTCAGTCCGGCCAGCGACTCCGCCGTCACGCCGTGACGCACGAATTCATCGGTGGCGAACTGCAGCGGCTCGCCCTTGCGTTGCGGAATCGCCACCGGCACGATTTCATCGTCGAAGCGGCCGGCCTTCTGCGCGGCTTCCGCCTTGTTCTGCGACAACGCCGCGAACGCGTCCTGCTCCTCGCGCGTGATCCCGTATTCCTTCGCGACGTTCTCCGCCGTGATGCCCATGTGGTACTGGTTGTACACGTCCCACAGGCCGTCGACGATCATCGTGTCGACCAGCTTCGCGTCACCCATCCGGAACCCGTCGCGCGAGCCCGGCAGCACGTGCGGCGACGCGCTCATGTTCTCCTGGCCGCCTGCGATCACGATCTCCGCGTCGCCCGCGACGATCGCGTTCGCCGCCAGCATCACGGCCTTCAGGCCCGAGCCGCACACCTTGTTGATCGTCATCCCCGGCACTGCCGTCGGCAGCCCGGCCTTGATCAGCGACTGCCGTGCCGGGTTCTGCCCGGAACCGGCCGTCAGCACCTGGCCCATGATCACTTCGCTGACCTGCTCGGGCTTCACGCCCGCACGCTCCAGCACCGCGCGGATCACCGTCGCGCCCAGCTCGGGCGCCGCAATCTTCGCAAGCGAACCGCCGAATTTGCCGACCGCGGTCCGCGCGGCCGATACGATCACTACATCCGTCATGTCCAGTTCCTGCATCGAAATCAGTTCGTCGTTCTGACGCCGGCGCGTGCCGGCCTCGGCTGGCGATCGCGCATCCCGGGCCATTCGGCTCGATAGCGGTCGCACGCCGCAGTACGGCGCGCGGCACCCGTTCGAACGGGCGGCACACCGATACGGCTCGCCGGTTCACCGGCGTCTTGCGGCAAACCGGACATTCGCCGGACGCCACGTGGCACACGTGGCGTCCGGCGCCATCCGGCGCCGATCAATCGTGTCGCGCCCGTGCGCGACACGTGCTTGCGTGGCTACGCGATTACGCAGCCGACTCGCGTGCGGCCGCGGCGTCCTTGCGTGCGGCGGCAGCCGTTTGCTTCGCGCCACGCGCGGCCGTTTCGCTGACCGCATCGAAGCCGCTCTGCGCGGCTTCGATCGCCTGGCCCGTCGCGGCACGAACCGAATCGGCTGCGGCGGTCGCCGCCGACAGCGCCGAGTTCAGCGCGGCCACCACCGGCGCCGAGCCGGCCGGCGCATGCTTCGACAGTTCGCCCAGCACGTCCTTCAGGCGCTTGTCGTTCTGTTCGTATTGCGCTTGCGCGACCTTCGCCCATTCGGACTGCGTCGACACCGCGATGTCGAACAGATGGCGGCCGTACGACACGGCCTTGCCGGCCGCTTCCTGCGGTGCGGCGACCTGCTGCGCGAAACCCGCGGCCGGATTGTTGCTGTTGAATGCGTTCTTCAGCTTGTCCTCGTATTCCTCGAGCGCCGTCCGGGCCGCTTGCAGGTTGAGTTCGACGACAGCCTCGAAACCTTGGATTGCCGGACGGGCAATCGCAAACCACGCTGCAATACCGGATTGATATTCGGCGTTGATTTTTTCGGGGGCAAATACGGACATCGGGCACGCTCCTGTTGGCAATGCGAGAGACGACGCAAAGAAATTGGAAGCCGGATCGACAGCGGGCTTCCTTATTGACAACCCGTCACTTATTTGAGTGCGGGAAGGTGAAGGAACTCATTCTAGATCGATTAATTGTCAATTAAACGGCATTAATGATAGGTGTAAACCCTTATTCCTATCCGGGACGACTGCTGGAACCCGTAGCACGTCGACATCGCAGACGGGGCCGCGCATCACTCTGTCCCGCAATGCATTTTTACCTTGTTACAGGATAACGGATCATGACGTCGCGCAACATTTACCAATCCATTATTCCGTTTATTAGAAAACCGGGGCGCATTGAAAATGGAGCGGCCACCGATGTAATCGTTTTTTCTGGATTTATATGAAATCGTTTTCGGGATTATTAATGACGCAATCAATGATCGGATGAATTGCGGTCGCAATAAAAAGCGGCCGCATGATGCGGCCGCGGTATCGTCAGGCAAATGCGGTATCAGCCGGCCAGTTCTCGATGCAGCGCGAGAAACTCCTGCGCGAGCTTGTGCCCGGGTTCCAGATGGATCACCGGCTTGGACTGCTGATGCGACTCGCGGATCTTCACCGACGCCGACAACCTCGACGCGAGCACCGGCAGCCCTTCTTCGACGAGTTCGTCGACCAGCCGCTGCGGCAGGCTCGCCCGCGGCTGAAACTGGTTGATGACGATCCCTTCCACCTCGAGCGCCGCGTTGTGGTCCTGCTGGATTTCCTTCACGTTCTCGAGCAGCGTGTACAGCGCACGGCGCGAGAAATCGTCGCAGTCGAACGGGATCAGGCAGCGCTCGACCGCGATCAGCGCCGAGCGCGTATAGAAATTCAGCGCGGGTGGCGTATCGATGTACACGGCGTCATAGGTGTCGAGCTCGTTCAGCGCATCGCGCAGCTTGTAGATCTTGTAGCGCGACTCGAGCTTGCCGTGCAGCGTGTCGAGCTCCGGATGCGCGGGCATCACGTCGAGCCCTTCGAACGGGGTCGGATGAATGAACGACGCGACGTCGACCGGGCGGAAATTGAAGGTCAGCGCGGTTTCGAAGAAATCGGCGACACCTGGCTGCGCGTCGGGTGCGGCGTCGCCGAGCAGATAGCGTGTGGAGTTCGCCTGCGCATCGAGGTCGATGACGAGCGTGCGCAGCCCTTCGCTCGCGCTGATCGCCGCCAGGTTGCAGACGATCGTCGATTTGCCCACGCCGCCCTTCTGGTTGAATACGACCCGCCGCATGGTGTCTCCTCGATCGAATAGGTCGAAAAGGCAAGCTTAGCCGGTCAATAATGGCGGTCGCGTGACGCAGGTCGAATTGTGCGCATTCCGGCACGGGGTGTCTCAGCGGCGCGTCACGGGCCCCGATACGTACGGGTTGCCCGGCACGCTCCAGCGCCACTGCAGATCCGTGCCGACACGAATGCCGATGCGCGGCCCGCCCGCCAGATCAGCGGGCGGCGCGATGCCATCGTCGACGATCGCGAACCCTTCGTGCGCGCCGATCAGGTCGACACCGTCCTGCGCGCCGCCGATCCCCATCGCCTGGGTCAGCCGCGCCGGCCCCCGGCACAGGTCGCGATCGCGCGTCTGCGGCGGCCGTGCCGCACGCATCTGCTCGAGCCCGTGCAGCGGCTCGAGCGCACGGATCAGCACGCCCGTTCCCGTGCCATCCGGGCCGCACACGCAGTTGCAGCACCAGTGCATGCCATACGTGAAATAGACGTACAGGTGCCCGGGTGGCCCGAACATCGTCGCATTGCGCGGCGTCTTGCCGCGGTAGGTATGCGCAGCCGGGTCGATCGCACCGGCATAGGCTTCCACTTCGACGATCCGCCCGGCCCGGCCGTCCGCGGCCGCGAGGATCTTGTTCAGCAGTTGCGGCGCGACGTCGGTGGCGACTCGGTCGAAGAATGCGCGGGGCAGCACGGCGCCCGGCCACCGGGGCGCGGTTTCACTGCGCCGCATCCTGCCGCTCCGGTTGAAGACCGGAAACGGCCTTCGCCTGCAGACGAAGCTGACGGTAGGCGTCGACCAGATCGTCGAGACCGAACGCGAGGTTTCTCCCGCTGGGATTGGGTAGCACCCAGACGCTCGCCCCCTGCATCCGGGCCGGTTGCAGCCCCCACTCGATTGCTCGCTGCCCGGAAAGCGCCGAGTACGCCGCCTTGCCGAGAAAAGCGACGAAGCGCGGCGCGTAGCGCGCCAGCTTCTGGTCGAACTCGGCAGCCGCGGCGATGAATTCCGCGCGCGAAAGCTGATCGGCGCTCGCGGTCGGCCGCTTCACCACCGCGGTCAGGCCGCAGCCATATTGAAGAATCGCGCGATCGTCCTGCGGCGAAATTTCCGCCGCCGTGAAGCCCGCGAGATGGATCACGCGCCAGAAGCGGTTGCTTCTCCCGGCGAAGTGATGCCCGGTCGCGGCCGCGGTCAAGCCGGGGTTGATCCCGCAAAACAGCACGTCGAGATGCGGAGCGATGAGGTCGGGAAGTTCGTCAGCCACGGTTTGCCTGGCGCGCAAGGAACATCGAAACGCACACGAAACAAGGCCCGAAGGCCGGGCCAAGCAGCTGGCTTGACTCGGACGTTCGGGCCATCGTGATGCGGGATGCCGACTTGCCGATCAGAACGGAATGTCGTCGTCCATCTCGTCGAAGCCGCCGCCTGCCGGTGCGCTCGGACGGCTTTGCGCGCCGCCGCCTGCACCGCCACGCGCTGCGCCGCCGGCACGACCGCCGCCGCCACGTTCCATCTGCTCGCCACGGCCACCGCCGCCGCCACCGTAGCCGCCGCCATAACCGCCTTCGTCACCGCCACCACCACCGCCGCCGCCGCCCGCACCGCGGCCGCCGAGCATCTGCATCTGGTCAGCGACGATTTCGGTCGAGTAACGATCCTGGCCGTCCTGACCCTGCCACTTGCGCGTGCGGATGCGGCCTTCGATATAGACCGACGAACCCTTCTTCAGGTATTCGCTGACGATTTCCGCCAGGCGACCGAAGAACGCGACGCGATGCCACTCGGTCATTTCCTTGAAATCGCCGCTCGCCTTGTCCTTGTAGCGGTCGGTCGTCGCGAGACGGATGTTCGCAACCGCGTCGCCGCTCGGCAGGTAACGGACTTCAGGATCGGCGCCGAGATTGCCGACGAGGATGACCTTGTTGACGGATGCCATGTGTTTCTCCAGTAAATTCGATGCCGGGCCGCCCGCTCATGCTGTCGGTGCGGCCCGCCGGGCAAGCCGGCGAAAGTCGCCGGTGCCTGCCCGAAATGAGTTCAGGCCTTGCGCGGCGGCGCTTTCATGCTGGCCGCGATTATAAGCCACGCGGCAACGAGCCCCGAACACGTGTAGAAGACCGTATTGGCCCCACCGTGCTTCAGCAGCCAGCCGCCCACGATGCCGCCGAGCGCGAGCCCGATCGACTGCGTGGTGTTGTAAACACCCGTGGCCGCGCCCTTGCGCGAACCGGGCGCGAGCTTCGACACGAGCGACGGCTGCGACGCTTCCAGGATGTTGAAGCCGAGGAAGTAGACGAAAAGAACCGCTGCCACAATCAGGATGGTATGCGGCGCGCTGCCCAGCAGCAATTGGCCGATCAGGATAGCCAGGATGCCGCCGAGCAGCACCGGTTTCATCTTGCCCCGTTTTTCCGCGACGATGATCGCCGGGACCATCATCACGAACGCGAGCCCCATCACCGGCAGGTAGACCTTCCAGTGCGAGGCGACCGGCAGGCCGCCGTCGACGAGCAGGCGCGGCACGACGAGGAACAGCGCCGTCTGCGTCGCGTGCAGCACCAGCACGCCGAAGTTCAGGCGCAGCAGCTCGACGTTGTGCAGCACTTCGCCGAACGGCGCGGGCACGTGCACGGGCTTGGCCGCATCGGGCACGATCCACAGCACGACGCCGATCGCGAGGATCGACAGCACGCCGACGATCGCGAACAGCCCGCTCATCCCGACCCAGTGGAACACGATCGGCGCACCGACGATCGCAACCGCGAACGACACGCCGATCGAGCCGCCGACCATTGCCATCGCCTTCGTGCGGTTCTGCTCGGAGGTCAGGTCGGCGATGAACGCGAGCACCGCGGACGACACGGCGCCCATCCCCTGGATCACGCGGCCGACGATGATCCACGTGATGTCGTGCGCGGACGCGGCGACGAAACTGCCGATCGCGAAGATCACGAGGCCGGTCGCGATCACCGGCTTGCGGCCGAACTTGTCGGACGCCCAGCCGTAGAAGATATAGAACAGCGACTGCGTGACGCCGTAGGCCCCGAGCGCGATGCCGACGAGCAGCACGTTGTCGCCGCCCGGGATGGTTTTCGCGTAGACCGAGAACACCGGCATGATCATGAACAGGCCGAGCATGCGCAGCGCGAAGATCGCCGCGAGCGACGTGGTCGCGCGCAATTCGGGCGCGGTCATGCGGGAAGACGTGGCAGACGGATTGGACATCGGGAATGAATTTCGAATGATCGGAATGCCCGCCCGACACCGGGCGGCGGAAGATCAGGACCAGTGGCCCGGGAGGCTTGGCCGGCAACACGTCGGGGCAGGATTCAGGCAGCCCGCAGGCCGCCCGGAACCGCGCGGCGCGGCCGCTGCGGCCGCTTTTCCCGGCGCAGGCGCCATCTTGCTGCCACCTGCTGCTAAGGCTGGGGACCCCAAACGACGGCCTCGAAAAGCCGTTATAGTAGCAGGTTTGGTTCCCTCCATTTTCGCCAGGTTCATGGAACAGATCCGCATCCGTGGGGCGCGTACCCACAACCTGAAAAACGTCAATCTCGACCTGCCGCGCCACAAGCTGGTCGTGATTACCGGGTTGTCCGGGTCGGGCAAGTCGTCGCTCGCGTTCGATACCCTTTATGCCGAGGGCCAGCGCCGCTACGTCGAAAGCCTGTCCGCGTATGCCCGCCAGTTCCTGCAGCTGATGGAGAAGCCCGACGTCGACCTGATCGAAGGCCTGTCGCCGGCGATCTCGATCGAGCAGAAGGCGACGTCCCACAACCCGCGTTCGACCGTCGGCACGGTCACGGAAATCCACGACTACCTGCGACTTTTGTTCGCACGTGTCGGCACGCCGTACTGCCCCGACCACGACATCCCGCTGGAAGCGCAAAGCGTGTCGCAGATGGTCGACGCGGCGCTCGCGCTGCCCGAGGAAACCAAGCTGATGATCCTCGCGCCCGTCGTCGCGGACCGCAAGGGCGAGCATGCCGAGCTGTTCGAGGACATGCAGGCGCAGGGTTTCGTGCGCTTTCGCGTGCGCTCGGGCGGCGGCGCCGCGAACGAAGGCGTCGCGAAGATCTACGAGGTCGAGTCGCTGCCGAAGCTGAAGAAGAACGACAAGCACACGATCGACGTCGTCGTCGATCGTCTCAAGGTGCGCCCGGACATGAAGCAGCGGCTCGCCGAATCGTTCGAGACGGCGCTGCGCCTCGCCGACGGCCGCGCGATCGCGCTCGAGATGGACACCGACCGCGAGTACCTGTTCAGCTCGAAGTTCGCGTGCCCGATCTGCTCGTACTCGCTGCAGGAGCTCGAGCCGCGCCTGTTCTCGTTCAACAACCCGATGGGCGCGTGCCCGGAATGCGACGGCCTCGGCCAGATCACGTTCTTCGACCCGAAGCGGGTCGTCGCGCACCCGTCGCTGTCGCTCGCCGCCGGCGCCGTGAAAGGCTGGGACCGCCGCAACCAGTTCTACTTCCAGATGCTGCAGAGTCTCGCGGCGTTCTACGAATTCGATATCGACGCCGCATTCGAGGATCTGCCGGAAAAGATCCGGAAGGTGCTGCTGTTCGGCTCGGGCAAGCAGACGATCCCGTTCTCGTACATCAACGAGCGCGGCCGCACGACGATCCGCGAGCACGTGTTCGAGGGGATCATCCCGAACCTCGAGCGCCGCTATCGCGAGACCGATTCGGTCGCGGTGCGCGAAGAGCTGTCGAAGTACCAGAACAACCAGCCGTGCCCGTCGTGCGACGGCACGCGCCTGCGCCGCGAAGCGCGCCACGTGCGGATCGGCACGGGCGACTACGCGCGCGGCATCTTCGAAATCAGCGGCTGGCCGCTGCGCGACGCGCTCGGCTATTTCGACGGGCTGTCGCTCGACGGCGCGAAGCGCGAGATCGCCGACAAGGTCATCAAGGAAATCGTCGCGCGCCTCACCTTCCTGAACAACGTCGGCCTCGACTACCTGTCGCTCGAGCGCAGCGCGGAAACCCTGTCGGGCGGCGAGGCGCAGCGCATCCGGCTCGCGTCGCAGATCGGCTCGGGCCTCACGGGCGTGATGTACGTGCTCGACGAGCCGTCGATCGGCCTGCACCAGCGCGACAACGACCGCCTGATCGCGACCCTCAAGCACCTGCGCGACCTCGGCAACTCGGTGATCGTCGTCGAGCACGACGAGGACATGATCCGCACCGCCGACTACGTCGTCGACATGGGTCCGGGCGCCGGCGAGCACGGCGGCGTGATCGTGGCCGAGGGCACGCCGAAGCAGGTGCAGTCGAATCCGCAGTCGCTCACCGGCCAGTACCTGGTCGGCAAGCGCACGATCGAGTATCCGGACGAGCGGCTGGCCCCCGATCCCGAGCGGATGCTGCGCATCGTCGACGCGCACGGCAACAACCTGCAGCACGTCGATCTGGAGCTGCCGGTCGGCCTGCTGACCTGCATCACCGGCGTGTCGGGCTCCGGCAAGTCGACGCTGATCAACGACACGCTGTATCACGCGGTCGCGCGCCACCTGTACGGCTCGTCGGCAGAGCCGGCGCCGCACGAGGCGATCGAGGGCCTCGAGCACTTCGACAAGGTGATCAACGTCGACCAGTCGCCGATCGGCCGCACGCCGCGCTCGAACCCGGCCACGTATACGGGCCTGTTCACGCCGATCCGCGAGCTGTTCTCGGGCGTGCCGACCTCGAAGGAGCGCGGCTACGATCCGGGCCGTTTCTCGTTCAACGTGAAGGGCGGCCGCTGCGAATCGTGCCAGGGCGACGGCGTGCTGAAGGTGGAAATGCACTTCCTGCCGGACGTCTACGTGCCGTGCGACGTGTGCCACGGCAAGCGCTACAACCGCGAAACGCTCGAGGTGCAGTACAAGGGCAAGAACATCAGCGAAGTGCTCGACATGACGGTCGAGCACGCGTATGAGTTCTTCAGCGCGGTGCCGGTCATCGCGCGCAAGCTGAAGACGCTGCTCGACGTCGGCCTCGGCTACATCCGCCTCGGCCAGTCGGCCACGACGCTGTCGGGCGGCGAGGCGCAGCGCGTGAAGCTGTCGCTCGAGCTCTCCAAGCGCGACACCGGCCGCACGCTGTACATCCTCGACGAGCCGACCACCGGCCTGCACTTCCACGACATCGCCCTGCTGCTGGAAGTGATCCACCGGCTGCGCGACCAGGGCAACACGGTCGTGATCATCGAGCACAACCTCGACGTGATCAAGACGGCCGACTGGGTGATCGACCTCGGCCCCGAAGGCGGTGCCGGCGGCGGCCAGATCATCGCGCAGGGCACGCCCGAGCAGGTCGCGAAGACGAAGGCGAGCTTTACCGGCAAATACCTCGCGCCGCTGCTCAAGCGCACGGCCCGCAAGGTCGCGGCCGGCTGACGCGTCCCGCCTGCCTCCCTTCCCGCGCGCGGCCGCCCGGCCGCGCGCCCTTGCGCACCGCCGAACCGGCCCCTTCTCGTTTTCCCTCCTGCGTTTACACCATGCGCCAAACGGCCCCGTTGCGGACCATAATGGCAGCTATACTTTACGGTCGTAAGGTTCGCCGTACGCACCAATCCGGTGCGGCGCCGGGCGAACACGGCTCTGCCGCGCATTCCGCGGCATGACACACGAACGACAGGAATCCACGATGGAGAAGCAACCAGACTCGTCGCGCGATGCGCAGAATCGCGAACCGCACCTGCGCAGCGTGCGGCTGACGAGCGACTTCAGCCTGCCGAAGCTGTCGGCGCTCGAGATCGGCAGCTATGCGTTCGCGATCCTCGCGATGTGGCTCGTGATCGAACTCAAGCTGCTCGGCGGGCTGCTGGCCGGCCTGCTGGTCTACCAGCTGATCCACACGATCGCTCCCGTGATCGAACGCCACACCACGAGCATGCGCGCGCGCTGGGTCGCCGTCGTGCTGCTGTCGATCGCGATCGTCGGCGCGTTGACGGGCCTGACGATCGGCATCATCGAACACTTCGAGCGCACGGTGCCGAACCTGCAAAGCCTGCTCGACCAGCTGATGCAGATCGTCGAGCAGACCCGCGCCCGCACGCCGGCCTGGATCGCGAACCTGCTACCCGTCGACGTCGAGCAGATGAAGACGAAGGCCGCCGTGCTGATGCACTCGCACATGGACCAGCTCCAGCAAAGCGGCAAGAGCGTCGCGCGCGGCTTCGGCCACGTGCTGTTCGGGATGATCATCGGCGCGATGATCGCGATCGGCGTCGAGCACGGCAAGGTGCGCCGGCCGCTGTCCACGGCGCTCGTCACGCGCGTGTCGCGCTTCGCCGACGCATTCCGCCGGATCGTGTTCGCGCAGATCAAGATCTCGGCGATCAACGCGGTGTTCACGGGCATCTACCTGCTCGTCGCGCTGCCGATCTTCCACCAGCGGCTGCCGCTGTCGAAAACGCTCGTGCTCGTCACGTTCATCGTCGGCCTGCTGCCCGTGATCGGCAACCTGATCTCGAACACGCTGATCGTCGCCGTGTCGCTGTCGGTCAGCATGGGCACCGCGATCGCGTCGCTGGCGTTCCTCGTGGTCATCCACAAGCTCGAATACTTCCTGAACGCGAAGATCATCGGCGGCCAGATCGAGTCGCGTGCATGGGAGCTGCTGCTCGCGATGCTGATCATGGAAGCCGCGTTCGGGCTGCCGGGCGTGATCGCCGCGCCGATCTTCTACGCGTACCTGAAGCGCGAGCTGTACCTGCTGCGGCTGATCTGAAGCCGCCCGCCCGCCAATAGCGATAAAAAAAACGCCGCGCCCCGTGAAGGGCGCGGCGTTTTTGTTTGTGATTGCCCGCCAGCCGACGGCCGGCAATCGGCAATCGGCATTCAACACATCAGCGGAACACGACCGTCTTCGTCCCGTTCAGCACGATCCGGTGCTCGACGTGCCACTTCACCGCGCGCGCCAGCGTCACGCATTCGACGTCGCGGCCGATCGCGGTCAGCTGGTCGGGCGTCATGCTGTGGTCGACGCGCTCGACTTCCTGCTCGATGATCGGGCCTTCGTCGAGATCGGTCGTCACGTAGTGCGCGGTCGCGCCGATCAGCTTCACGCCGCGATCGAACGCCTGGTAGTACGGCTTCGCGCCCTTGAAGCTCGGCAGGAACGAATGATGGATGTTGATCGCGCGGCCGGCGAGCTGCTTGCACAGGTTCGGCGACAGGATCTGCATGTAGCGCGCGAGCACGACGAGATCGGCCTGGTGCTCGTCGATCACTTCCAGCACGCGCGCTTCCTGTGCGGCCTTCGCGGCATCCGACGAGCCGCCGATCAGCGGAAAGTGATGGAACGGGATGTTGTAGCTCGCGGCGAGCTGGTAGAACTCCTTGTGGTTCGACACGATCGCCGGGATCTCGATCGGCAGCTGGCCGGTGCGATAGCGGAACAGCAGGTCGTTCAGGCAGTGGCCGATCTTCGACACCATGATCACGACGCGCGGCTTCACGGCCGCGTCGTGCATTTCCCAGCGCATCGAGAACTGCTCGGCGAGCGGGGCGAACTCCCGGCGCAGCGTGTCGAGCGCCGTCGCGGCATCCGCGCCGCCGCCGTCCTGCACGAAGTGCACGCGCATGAAGAACTCGCTGGTGCGGCTGTCGCCGAACTGCGCCGAATCGAGGATGTTGTTGCTGCGCTCGAACAGGAAGCCCGTGACCGCATGGACGATGCCGTGCCGGTCGGGGCACGACAGTTTCAAGATAAAGCTGTGATCGGTCGGCATGACCGCTACTCCCTTCGTTTCCGTATTCGTCAAATTGCCCGTTCGCGCAGCCAGGCTGCGTGCGCGGCACGCGTCACGCGGCCGGTGCGAACAGGGCGTCGATGCCCGCCGCGTCAGCCGCCGGGATCCAGCGGTGGCGCAGCAGCGTGTCGAGCGTCGCGAGGCTCGCATCCATCGTCGCGCGGCCGGCGCGCAGCCAGCCGATCACCTCGGGCACGCCGGCCAGCAGGTGCTCGGCCACTTCGCCGTCCTGGTTGCGCGGCGCGAAGTCGCGCGGCAGCGGCAGGTCGTACACGAAGATCAGTTCGGACTGCGTGCCTTCCGGCAACGAGCACAGCACCTGCACCGCGCGGCCCGCGATCGCGCGCGCGGCCAGTTCGGCCGGAATGCCGGCTTCTTCCCAGCATTCCTTCGCGAGCGTCTCGTGAACGCCCAGGCCCCAGCCGATTCCGCCGGCGACGACGTTGTCGAGCATGCCGGGGTCGGTTGCCTTGGTCTCGCTGCGGCGGCCGAGCCACATCTGCGGGACGGCCGCGGCGGACGGCTCGCCCGGCGCAACCGCATATTCTACGATGCCGTTCAGATGCACCGCGTAAGTCTGCGTGCCGAAGAAGCGCGATGCGGCGCGCTCGATGTACGCGAGCGGCGGATCGTCGAAGCGGTTGCGGATCGCGTAGATCTCGTCGCGCCAGCCGGGAATCGCGCCTTCGGCCGCGAGCGCGCCGATCGCGCTCGTCAGCGCCATGCTGCGTGCGTCGACCGAGTCGTAGCGTGCCGACAGCGCGACACGCTCGCCGGTCAGCTCGAACACGTCGGGCCAGCGCGCCAGCATCGCAACGTCGTCGCGGCGCACCCAGCCGACCGCCTGGCCGGCAATCTCGAAACGCAGGTGCGCAGCGGGATCGAAGCGGCGCGCAGCCGCAATGCACGGAAACGTCATCGAGTGTCAGTCCTTCAGCGCCACGCGGATGCCGATCGCGATGAACGTCGCGCCGGCGATCCGGTCGAGCCACACGCCGGCCTTCGGGCGGCGCTTCAGCCATGCGCCGATCATGCCCGCGCCGACGCCGAACAGCGAGAAAACCGCGGCCGTCTGCAGCATGAACAGCGCGCCGAGTTCGAACATCTGCAGCGTGACGCTCTGCGCGCCGTGCGGATCGACGAACTGCGGCAGGAACACGACGAAGAACAGCGTGACCTTCGGGTTCATCAGGTTGCCGATCACGCTCTGCCGGAAGATCGTGCCGAGCGGCTGCGGCGGGCGCGCGTGCGCATTCGAGAGTCCCTGGCTGCGCAGCGCCTTGATGCCGATCCACACGAGGTATGCGGCGCCCGCGAGCTTCAGGATCTGGAACGCGACCGGCGACGAACGCAGCACGGCCGCGACGCCGAGCGCCGCGAGCGTCGTATGGAACAGGATCCCGGCCGTGAAGCCGAGCGCGGCGACGAAGCCGGCCGCGCGGCCCTGCGAGATGCCGCGTGCGAGCACCTGCAGGTTGTCGGGCCCCGGCGCGAACGTGATTGCGATCGACGTGGCGAGAAACAGCATGAAGTTGGGCATCGTGACCTCGCTGCGTAACGTGGAAGCTCAGGCTGGCCGGCGTTCAGTGGCCGGCGAATTCGGTGACGGTATAAACCGGCAGTCCCGCGTTGCGCAGCAGCGCCGAGCCGCCGAGATCGGGCAGGTCGATGATCGCCGCGCCTTCGACGACCTCCGCACCGAGCCGCTGCAGCAGGTTGCGCCCCGCCATCATCGTGCCGCCGGTCGCGATCAGGTCGTCCATGATGATCACGCGGTCGCCGGGGCGGCACGCATCTTCATGGATCTCGACCGTCGCGCTGCCGTATTCGAGGTCGTACGATTCCGAGCGCGTCTTGTACGGCAGCTTGCCGACCTTGCGGATCGGCACGAAGCCGACGCTCAGTTCGTACGCGACGATCGGCGCGATGATGAAGCCGCGTGCATCGAGGCCCGCGACATAGTCGAGCTTCGCATCGACATAGCGCTCGACGAACAGGTCGACGAGGATGCGCAGCGCCTTCGGGCTCTGCAGCAGCGTCGTGATGTCGCGGAACATCACGCCCGGCTGCGGCCAGTCGGGCACCGTGCGGATCTGGCTGTGGATGAAGGCGACCGGATCGAGCGGTGCGCCCGACGACGAATGCGGCATGAAACTCTCCGAAAAAAACGGTGCGCGAAGATCGGGCACCGTTTCGAATAAATACGGGTCAGGTTATCAAACCAGCGCGGCTCAGGCGGCCGCGGCTGGCGGTTCGCGCCGATGGCGCGACAGCCGCTCCTCCGCGAGCGCGAGCGCCTCGGGCAGCCCGCGCAGCACGACGATGTCGCTCGCGCGCAGCTTGGTTTGCGGATCGGGTTCGACGCCGCGGATACCGTGCCGGCGAATCGCCGTGACTTCGAGCCCGAGTGCATACAGCCCCAGTTCTTCCAGCGAACGCCCGACCGCGTCCGCGCGCGCATCGACCGGCACCGATTGTAGCCGCACCTGCTCGTGGTCGTCGTCGTCCGCGTCGTCCGCGCCGCGGAAATAGCCGCGCAGCAGGCTGTAGCGTTCGTCGCGCATCTCCTCGACGCGCCGCACGACTTTGCGCATCGGCACGCCGACCAGCACCAGCGTGTGCGACGCGAGCATCAGGCTGCCCTCGACGATCTCCGGAATCACCTCGGTCGCGCCGGCCGCGAGCAGCTTCTCGAGATCGGCATCGTCGACGGTGCGCACGATCGCGGGCAGCGTCGGCTCGAGTTCGTGCACGTGATGCAGCACGCGCAGCGCGGACGGCGTGTTCGCATAGGTGATTGCCACCGCCGCCGCGCGGTGGATACCGGCCGCGAGCAGCGACTCGCGGCGCGCCGCATCGCCGAACACGACCGATTCGCCGGCCGCCGCGGCCGCGCTCACGCGATCGGGGTCGAGGTCGAGCGCGACGTACGAAATGCCTTCCTGTTCGAGCATCCGCGCCAGGTTCTGCCCTGCACGGCCGTAGCCGCAGATGATCACGTGGCCGCGCTGCTTGAGGCTTTGCGTCGCGATCCGCGTCATCTGCAGCGACTGCTGCATCCATTCGGTCGACGACAGCCGCATCACGATCCGGTCGGCGTTCTGGATCAGGAACGGCGCCGCGAGCATCGACAGCAGCATCGACGCGAGGATCGCCTGCAGCAGCGTCGAATCGACGAGATGCCGGTCGAGGATCAGGTTCAGCAGCACGAAGCCGAATTCGCCGGCCTGCGCAAGCCCGATGCCGGTGCGCATCGCCACGCCCGGCGTCGCGCCGAACAGCCGCGCGAGCCCGGCGATCATCGTCCCCTTGAACAGGATCTGCCCGACGAAGAAACCGAGCACGAGGAACGGGTGCTCCCAGATCACGCGCGGGTCGAGCAGCATCCCGGTCGTCACGAAGAACAGGCCGAGCAGCACGTCGCGGAACGGCTTGATGTCCTCCTCCACCTGATGGCGGAACGGCGTCTCGGAGATCAGCATCCCCGCGATGAACGCGCCGAGCGCGAGCGACAGGCCGAAGCGGTCGGTGATGAACGCGGCGCCGAGCGTGACGAGCAGCAGGTTCAGCACGAACAGTTCCTGCGAGCGGCGCCGTGCGACGACGTTGAGCCAGCGTGTCATGAAGCGCTGGCCGATGACCAGCAGCAGCGTGAGCGCGATCACGATCTTGACGGCCGCGAAGCCGAGCGTGATCGCGAGGTCCTTCGACGACTCGGCGCCGAACGCGGCGATCACGATCAGCAGCGGCACCACCGCGAGATCCTGGAACAGCAGCACGCCGAAGATGTTGCGGCCGTGCTCGGTCTCGATCTCGAGCCGCTCGGCGAGCATCTTCGACACGATCGCCGTCGACGACATCGCGAGCGCGCCGCCGAGCGCGATGCTGCCCTGCCACGTGATGTGCACCCAGTGCTCGAACAGCATGCCCAGCACGAGCGCGAGTACGAGCGTCGCGACGACCTGCAGCAGCCCGAGCCCGAACACGAGCCGCTGCATCGCCCTCAGCTTCGCCAGCGAGAACTCGAGGCCGATCGAAAACATCAGGAACACCACGCCGAATTCCGCGAGATGCTCGGCCCGCTCCAGATCCGCCGCGATGCCGAACGCGTGCGGGCCGACCAGGATGCCGACGGTCAGGTAGCCGAGCATCGGCGGCAGGTTCAACGAGCGGAATACGACGACGCCCACCACTGAGGCCAGCAGCAGCAGCAGGGTCATTTCGAGCGGGGAAATCACGGGCGAAGCGTCCTCGTTCGTCGGGGCCACGGCAATGCGGGCGCGGGTGGTGGCGGTGGTCAGGCGACCTCGGACGAGTCCGAAGGCCCGGCGCGGCGAACAAACGCCTTTGCTATACTCCGCGCATGATAGCGAAAATCAATGATGACCGGGCGCTCGCGCTCGCCCGCGACGTGCTCGACATCGAGGCGGACGCCGTGCGCGCGCTGCGCGACCAGCTCGACGGCGGCTTCGTCCAGGCCGTCGCACTGCTGCTCGGCTGCCGCGGCCGCGTGGTGGTGTCCGGTATCGGCAAATCGGGGCATATCGCCCGCAAGATCGCGGCCACGCTGGCCAGCACCGGCACGCCGGCCTTCTTCGTCCATCCGGCCGAGGCAAGCCACGGCGACCTCGGGATGGTCACCTCCGACGACGTCTTCATCGGCATCTCCTATTCCGGCGAATCCGAAGAACTCGTGGCGATCCTGCCGCTCGTGAAGCGGATCGGCGCGAAGCTGATCGCGATCACGGGCCGCGCGGAATCGAGCCTCGGCACGCTCGCCGACGTGAACCTGAACGCCGCGGTCTCGAAAGAGGCCTGCCCGATGAACCTTGCGCCCACCGCAAGCACGACCGCCGCGCTCGCACTCGGCGACGCGCTCGCCGTGGCGGTGCTCGACGCGCGCGGCTTCGGCTCCGAGGATTTCGCACGCTCGCACCCGGGCGGCGCGCTCGGCCGGCGCCTGCTCACCTACGTGCGCGACGTGATGCGCTCGGGCGACGACGTCCCGTCCGTCGGGCTCGACGCGACGCTGTCGGACGCCCTGTTCCAGATCACCGCGAAACGCCTCGGTATGACCGCCGTGGTCGACGCCGGCGGCAAGGTCGCGGGCATCTTCACCGATGGCGACCTGCGCCGCGTGCTCGCGCGCGACGGCGACTTCCGCACGCTGCCGATCACCGACGTGATGACGCGCGACCCGCGCACGGTTGCACCGGATCACCTGGCGGTCGAGGCCGTGGAACTGATGGAGCGCCACCGGATCAACCAGATGCTGGTGGTCGATGCCGACGGCGTGCTGATCGGCGCGCTGAACATGCACGACCTGTTTTCGAAGAAGGTGATCTGATGAGCGCAGCGCTGACTGCGGCCGAACGCGCGAGCCGCGTGAAGCTGATGATTTTCGACGTCGACGGTGTGCTGACCGACGGCGGCCTGCTGTTTACCTCGGCCGGCGACGCGATGAAGTCGTTCAATTCGCTCGACGGCCACGGCGTGAAGCTGCTCGGCGAAGCCGGCATCGCGACCGCGATCATCACGGGCCGCCGCTCGGAGATCGTCGCGGCGCGCGCGAAGGAAATGAAGATCGCGCACCTGTTCCAGGGCGTCGAGAACAAGCTCGCCGTGTTCACCGACCTGATCGCGTCGCTCGGCCTCACCGCCGAGCAGTGCGGCTACATGGGCGACGACTGGCCCGACCTGCCCGTGATGCTGCGCTGCGGCTTCGCGACGGCCCCCGCGAACGCGCACCCCGAGGTGATCGCCCGCGCGCACTGGGTGGCCGAGGCCCGCGGCGGCCATGGCGCCGTACGCGAAGTCTGCGACGCGATCCTGCGCGCGCAGCGCCGCTACGACGCGCTGCTCGCGGCCGCCTGCGGAGCCTGACGGATGAACACGCATTTCCGCTGGACCCAGCTGCTGCCGCTCGTCGCGGTCGCCGCGCTCGCGGGCATCACCTGGTGGCTGCTGCAGGCCACGCTGCCGCCGCCCGGCGAGGGCACCGTGCAGCCGAAGCGCCACACGCCCGACTATTTCGCGGACAACTTCTCGGTCACCGAGCTCGACCAGTCGGGCGCGACCCAGTACCGGCTGACGGCCGCGAAGCTGATCCATTACGAAGACACCGAAGACAGCGACCTGACCGATCCGGCCATGCGCGCGTTCCAGCCCGGCAAGCCGGTCGTGACGACCACCTCGAAGCGCGGCACCGTCAACGGCGACGTGTCGATCGTCGACTTGTACGACGACGCGCGCATCCTGCGCGCGGCCGGCGGCGGCGATCCGCAGATGCAGGCCGATTCCCAGCATTTCCGGATCTTCGTCAATGATGATGTGATCCAGACCGAAAAGCCGGTTAAACTTCAGCGCGGCCTGTCGCTCGTCAACGCGACCGACGGCATGAAGTACAACAACGTCACCCGGGTCATCGAGCTTTACGGCAACGTGCGCGGCACGATCGCCGCGCAGGACACGTCCGGCGGCTCGAAAGCTCAACCCAAGTGACGCATCCCTCACGTGACTGCATGAACGAATCGTTCCCTCGACAGATTTCCGGCGGCGCTGCGCGCGCCGTCCGCGCCGCGCTTGCCGCGACGCTCGTGGCGCTCCCGCTGGTCGGGCTGGCGCCGCTCGCCCATGCCGAGAAGGCCGACCAAGGCAAGCCGATCAACGTCGAGGCCGACAACCTGACCTATGACGACCTGAAGCAGGTCACGGTCGCGACCGGCAACGTCGTGATCACGAAGGGCACGATCATCATCAAGGGCGATCGCGTCGAAGTGCGCCAGGACCCGGAAGGCTATCAGTACGCCACTTCGTTCGGCAGCGGCAAGAAGCACGCGACGTTCCGCCAGAAGCGCGAAGGCCTCGACGAGTACATCGACGGCGACGCCGAGCGCATCGACTACGACGGCAAGCAGGACCTGACCACGCTGACCACCGCCGCGACCGTGCGCCGCCTGCAGGGCACGTCGACCGTCGCCGATACCGTGCACGGCAGCGTGATCACGTACGACGGCCAGCGCGACTTCTACACCGCGAAGGGCGGCAAGGACGTCGCCGCGCCGGGCAACCCGAACGGCCGCGTGCGCGCGATGCTGTCGCCGAAGAACGGCGGCCCCGCGCCGCTGAACGGTGCGCCGGCAAAGCTGTCGCCGTCGACCACGATCCAGGGGGCGCCTGGCCAATGAACGCGCTACCGAACCGCCAGCCGGCCGGCACGACGAGCTCGCTCGTCGTCCGCAACCTGAAGAAGCGCTACGGCTCGCGCACGGTCGTCAAGGACGTGTCGCTCGACGTGAAAAGCGGCGAAGTCGTCGGCCTGCTCGGCCCGAACGGCGCCGGCAAGACCACGTCGTTCTACATGATCGTCGGCCTCGTGCCGCTCGACGCCGGCGAGATCTCGCTGAACGGCAGCTCGATCAGCCTGCTGCCGATCCACAAGCGCGCCTCGCTCGGCCTGTCGTACCTGCCGCAGGAAGCGTCCGTGTTCCGCAAGCTGACCGTCGAGGAGAACATCCGCGCGGTGCTCGAGCTGCAGCACGGCGAAGACGGCAAGCGGCTGTCGAAGGACGCGATCTCGTCGCGCGCCGAAGCGCTGCTCGACGAGCTGCAGATCGCCCACCTGCGCGAGAATCCCGCGCTGTCGCTGTCGGGCGGCGAACGGCGCCGGGTCGAAATCGCACGCGCGCTCGCCACCAACCCGAACTTCATCCTGCTCGACGAACCGTTCGCCGGCGTCGACCCGATCGCGGTGCTCGAGATCCAGAAGATCGTCAAGTTCCTGAAACAGCGCAACATCGGCGTGCTGATTACCGATCACAACGTCCGCGAAACGCTCGGCATCTGCGACCACGCCTACATCATCAGCGACGGCTCGGTGCTCGCCGCCGGTGCGCCGAGCGAAATCATCGAAAACGAAAGCGTACGCCGCGTATACCTCGGCGAACACTTCCGGATGTAACTCCTCCTCGTGGCTGGCTGCACCCCGCCCGGCGTCGCCGCGCGGGGCCGCGCCCCGCTTCGCGGTCATGCCCGCGGCCGGGCGGCGCGCCGCGCGTAATCGCGGATGGCTCAACGCGCCTGGGTCGTGGCAAACTGCCGGTATGACTCCCTCCTTGCCATGAAAGCCAGCCTTCAACTCCGCCTGTCGCAACATCTGGCGCTGACGCCCCAGCTACAGCAGTCGATCCGGCTCCTGCAGTTGTCGACGCTCGAATTGCAGCAGGAAGTCGCGATGGCCGTCGCGCAGAACCCGCTGCTCGAGAACGAGGATGAATGGATCGCGAGCCCGCTGCGTGTCGCTGCGGACGGATCGCTGATCGCGCAGACGCCTCCCGCGCAGAACACCGAGCCCGCTGCGACCAACGGCAGCAGTTCGTCGAGCGATCGTGCCGAGCGCGACGAGCCGGCCGGCGCGGACGAATACGACGGTTATGCGTCCGGCGACGGCAACGACGGCCCGCAGTGGAACCTCGACGAATACGGCCGCTCGAGCGGCGCATCCGACGACGACGACCTCCCGCCGCTGCAGGTGCAGGAAGCGGCGACGTCGCTGCGCGACCACCTGTCCGCGCAGTTGCGCGTCACGCAGGCCGGCCCGCGCGATCGCGCGCTCGTGATGTTCCTGATCGAATCGCTCGACGACGACGGCTACCTGACCGCCACGCTCGACGAAGTGCTCGCCGACCTGCCGCCCGAGCTGGAGATCGACTGCGACGAACTGAATGCGGCGCTCGCGCTGCTGCACAGCTTCGATCCGGCCGGGGTCGGTGCCCGTTCGGCATCCGAATGCCTGAAGCTGCAGTTGCTGCGCCTTGATCCGTCCCCGACACGCACGCTCGCGCTCGAGATCGTGTCGCAGCATCTCGAACTGCTCGCCGCCCGCGACTTCACGCGGCTGCGCAAGCACCTGAAGGCGAGCGACGACGCGCTGCGCGACGCGCACACGCTGATCCGCTCGCTGGAGCCGTTCCCCGGCGCCGCATACGGCAAGGCCGAGGCCGACTACGTCGTGCCCGACATCATCGTGAAGAAGGCCGGCCAGGGATGGCTCGCGGAGCTCAATCCGGAGGTCGTGCCGCGCCTGCGGATCAACAACCTTTACGCGAATATCCTGCGCAACAGCCGCGGCGATCCGTCGGCCGGTTCGCTCAAGCAGCAGCTCCAGGAAGCACGCTGGCTGATCAAGAATATCCAGCAGCGTTTCGACACGATCCTGCGTGTCGCGCAGGCCATTGTCGAGCGTCAAAAGAACTTCTTTGCGCACGGTGAAATTGCCATGCGCCCCTTGGTTTTGCGGGAAATAGCTGATACGCTGGGCCTACACGAGTCGACTGTCAGCCGTGTGACAACCGGGAAGTACATGCTGACCCCGTTCGGGACGCTTGAATTTAAGTACTTCTTCGGATCTCACGTCTCGACCGACACCGGTGGCGCCGCTTCGTCGACAGCCATCCGAGCCCTCATCAAGCAACTGATAGGAGCTGAAGACCCTAAATCGCCACTTTCGGACAGCCGCATTGCCGAGCTGCTGGCAGAACAGGGATTCGTGGTCGCGCGCCGCACGGTTGCGAAGTATCGCGAAGCCCTCAAGATCCCGGCAGTGAATCTGCGCAAGTCTCTTTAAGCCTGCTGCCTGCCCGGCGGCAGGCGTGTCCCGACCACCGCGCACACGGGGAACAGGCCGGGCGACCTGTCCGCGATACGCCGCCTTCGTGCGGCACGGGCAAGTCGACCGGAGCGCCGCCTTGATGCGGCCGGGTGGTCACTCGCTTGGAGAAGCACTATGAACCTGAAGATCAGTGGACATCATCTCGAAGTCACGCCTGCAATTCGCGAATACGTGATCACCAAGCTGGACCGGGTGCTACGGCATAGCGATCAGGTGATCGATGGCACTGTGATCCTCTCGGTCGACAACCACAAGGAAAAGGACAAGCAGCAGCGCGCGGAAATCAACCTGCACCTGAAGGGCAAGGACATCTTCGTCGAAAGCGCGAACGGAAACCTGTATGCAGCGATCGACCTGCTGATCGACAAGCTGGATCGCCAGGTCGTCAAGCACATGGAGCGTCTGCAAACGCACGCGCACGACCCGATCAAGCTTCAACCGTCGATCGACCAGATCGAACTGCCGCCGCAGTAACCTTCACCGCAACACACACGTCGCCCGGTTCGCCGGGCGTTTTTTTTGCGACTCCGCGCAGGGGTGCAACCGGTCCGTCCGCGCTGCGCCACGCACGCGGCTGTGCTCTATAATGTTCCGGTTATCGCCGGGGGGCGCTGGATGCGGTAGCTGCCTTGCAGGTTACCGATGCCGAACGCCTTGATATCGCCGAACATGGATAATCAGTCTGCCGCCGCAAGGAGACCCCAGGCCGCCCAATCGCCTGCCAACATGAATCGCCTAGCCAAAATCCTGCCCATAGAGAACGTCGTCATCGACCTCTCAGTCACCAGCAAGAAACGCGTGTTCGAACAAGCCGGGCTGATGTTCGAGAATCAGAACGGCATCGCCCGCAGCACCGTCACGGACAACCTGTTCGCGCGCGAGCGCCTCGGCTCGACCGGGCTCGGCGAAGGCGTCGCGATTCCGCACGGGCGCATCAAGGGCCTCAAGCACCCGCTCGCCGCGTTCGTCCGGCTCGCCGATGCGATCCCGTTCGAAGCCCCCGACGGCCAGCCGGTCGGCCTCCTGATCTTCCTGCTCGTGCCCGAGCAAGCCACCCAGCAGCACCTCGAGATCCTGTCGGAAATCGCGCAACTGCTGTCCGATCGCGACGCGCGCGAGCGTCTGCACAACGAAACGGATATCGCCGAGTTGCATCGCCTGCTCACTCAGTGGCAACCTTGAGTTGATCCGGGCGGAATATTTTCCCGTACGCGGCGGCACACGCCGCCGTTCAGGGCCGCCCGGCGCCGGCCCGGCATGGCGACGTCCGTCGCCGCGCGCACGCACCGGCCCATTGGAGTGACGAGAGTCATGGATACGTCCAGCATCAACGCCCAGAGCATCTTCGACGACAACGCGGCCACGCTGAAACTGAGCTGGCTGACGGGGCATGAAGGCTGGGAGCGCGGCTTTTCGGCCGACACCGTCGGCAATGCAACCTCGAGCGCCGACCTCGTCGGCCACCTGAACCTGATCCACCCGAACCGGATCCAGGTGCTCGGCGAAGCCGAAATCGACTACTACCAGCGGCAAACCGACGAAGACCGCTCGCGCCACATGGCCGAGCTGATCGCGCTCGAACCGCCGTTCCTCGTCGTCGCCGGCGGGGCCGCGGCCCCGCCCGAGCTCGTGCTGCGCTGCACGCGCTCGTCGACCCCGCTGTTCACCACGCCCATGTCGGCCGCCGCGGTGATCGACAGCCTGCGGCTCTACATGTCGCGCATCCTCGCGCCGCGCGCGACGCTGCACGGCGTGTTCATCGACATCCTCGGGATGGGCGTGCTGCTGACCGGCGATTCGGGCCTCGGCAAGAGCGAACTCGGCCTCGAGCTGATCAGCCGCGGCCACGGCCTCGTCGCCGACGACGCGGTCGATTTCGTCCGACTTGGCCCCGATTTCGTCGAAGGGCGCTGCCCGCCGCTGCTGCAGAACCTGCTCGAGGTGCGTGGTCTCGGCCTGCTCGACATCAAGACGATCTTCGGCGAAACCGCCGTGCGGCGGAAAATGAAGCTGAAGCTGATCGTCCAGCTCGTGCGGCGCCCCGACGGCGAATTCCAGCGCCTGCCGCTCGAAAGCCAGACGGTCGACGTCCTCGGCCTGCCGATCAGCAAGGTCACGATCCAGGTTGCGGCCGGCCGCAACCTCGCGGTGCTCGTCGAGGCGGCCGTCCGGAACACGATCCTGCAGTTGCGCGGAATCGACACATTGCGCGATTTCATGGATCGGCAACGACTGGCGATGCAAGATCCCGACAGTCAGTTCCCCGGCAAACTGGTGTAACCCGCACGCGCCGGCCACGCCACGCCGACGCGTCGAGCCGGTGCTATGATGAAACGTCAGGATTCTCTGCTTCCCATGCGCATCGTCCTCATCACCGGCATCTCCGGCTCAGGCAAGTCCGTCGCGCTGAACGCGCTCGAAGACGCAGGCTATTACTGCGTCGACAACCTGCCGCCGCACGTGCTCCCCGAACTCGCCCGCTACCTCGCCGAGGATGGCCAGCACCGGCTCGCGGTCGCGATCGACGCGCGCTCGAGCGCGTCGCTCGACGAAATGCCCGGCCTGATCCGCGACCTGTCGCGCGAGCATGACGTGCGCGTGCTGTTCCTCAACGCGAGCACCCAGGCGCTGATCCAGCGCTTCTCCGAAACGCGCCGCCGCCATCCGCTGTCCGGCTCGCTGTCGCACGATGCGGACGTCGGCCTGCTGTCGTCGCTCGAGGAAGCGATCGAGCGCGAACGCCACCTCGTCGCGCCGCTCGCCGAATTCGGCCACCAGATCGACACCAGCACGCTGCGCGCGAACGCGCTGCGTACTTGGGTCAAGCGCTTCATCGAGCAGAAGAACAACGACCTGATGGTGATGTTCGAATCGTTCGGCTTCAAGCGCGGCGTGCCGCTCGACGCCGACCTGATGTTCGACGTGCGCGCGCTGCCGAATCCGTACTACGACCACGAGTTGCGCCCGCTCACCGGGCTCGACCAGCCGGTCATCGCCTTTCTCGACGCACTGCCGATCGTCCACCAGATGATCGACGACATCCATGCGTTCCTGATGAAATGGTTGCCGCACTTCCGCGATGACAACCGCAGCTACCTGACCGTCGCCATCGGCTGCACGGGCGGGCAGCATCGGTCGGTGTTCATCGCGGAAACGCTCGCCGCGCGCCTTGCGCACGACGCGAACGTGATCGTGCGGCATCGTGACGCGCCAGTGGATGTCGACGCGTCGTCGCGGCTCGTCTCCGAGGTCGACCGACCCTAGCGACGCCCGCCCCAACGCCCGCGCGCCATGTCCTCCCTATCGACCACCCTGATCGACCTGCCGCTGTTTCCGCTGCACACGGTGCTGTTCCCGGGGGGCCTGCTCCCGCTCAAGGTGTTCGAGGCGCGCTATCTCGACATGGCCCGCGCGTGCCTGCGCGACGATGCACCGTTCGGCGTGTGCCTGCTGAAGAGCGGGCCGGAAGTCGCGCAGGACGGCGCCGTTTCGGTGCCCGAGACCATCGGCTGCATGGCGCGCATCACCGAATGCGATACCGGCGAATTCGGCATGCTGTACCTGCAGGCGGTCGGCACGCAGCGTTTCGAGCTGCTGTCGTACCGCGTCGAAGGCAACGGGCTGCTGGTCGGCATCGCGGAGCCGCTGCCGGACGACATCCCGCTCGAAGGCGAGCAGACGCTCGCGCAGTTCGGCTCGTGCGCCGAGGTGCTCGAGCGCATCATCGACGCACTGAAGAAGTCCGATCCGGAGAAGATGCCGTTCGGCGAACCGTTCCGCCTCGACGATCCGAGCTGGGTATCGAACCGTCTCGCGGAACTGCTGCCGCTCGACCTGCGCGCGCGGCAGAAGCTGATGGAGTTTCCGGACGTCGGCGCGCGCATCGATGCCGTGCACCACGTGCTCGACCGGCACGGCTGGTTATAGCGCGCCCGGGACCTGTCGCTCTGCCTGAGCTATCCGGGAGAGGGCATCCCACGAGGGACTTCCTTCCAGGCGAAAAGCCGGGCCGGTGTGTTCCGAATCACCCCAGACTGCCCCTTCGCGCCAGCCAGCCCAAGGCGACTTCCGTCGGCACGCAAAACCACGCGCGTCCGTCGTTTCCCTGAAAGCGCGGCATGCGCCACGCCCCTCCCCCTTCGTTACAGCAGCGGCCCGCTCAGCGCATCGAGCAGCTTGCGCACGGGCGCCGGCACACCATACGCGTCGAGCCGGCTCAGCGGCACCCAGGCGGTGTCCGCGTCCCGCGCGCCGGCGGGCAGGCCACCGTCGGCCAGGTCGCTCAGCCGCGGCTCGATCTCGAGCCGGAAATGCGTGAACGTGTGCGTGAGCGGCGCGAGCGGCACCGTGCCGCCGCCGCCGAAGCCGCGCGCGAGTTCCGCGAGCGCGGCGTCGCCGTCCGCTTGCGGCAGGCTCCACAGGCCGCCCCAGATGCCGGTCGGCGGCCGCCGCTCGAGCAGCACGGCGTCACCGTCGCGCAGCACGAGCATCCAGGTCTTGCGGGTCGGCACGGCCTTCTTCGGCCGCGCGGCCGGCAGTTCACGCTGGCGGCCCGTCGATTGCGCGACGCAGTCGCCCGCGAACGGGCAGCGCGCGCAATCGGGCTTGCCGCGCACGCACAGCGTCGCGCCGAGATCCATCAGCCCCTGCGTGTACGCGCTCACGTCGGCCGCGTTCGCGGCGTCGGGCAACAGCGATTCGGCGAGCGCCCACATGTCGTTCTCGACACGCTTCTCGCCCGGGAAGCCTTCGACGCCGAACACCCGCGCCAGCACGCGCTTCACGTTGCCGTCGAGAATCGTCGCGCGCGCGCCGTACGCGAACGACGCGATGGCCGCGGCCGTCGAACGGCCGATGCCCGGCAATTCGGCCAGCGCGTCAGGCGTCGCCGGAAACGCACCGCCGTGCTCGGCGACGACGACCTGCGCGCAGCGATGCAGGTTGCGCGCGCGCGAGTAGTAGCCGAGCCCCGCCCAGAGCGCCATCACGTCGTCGGTCGGCGCGGCCGCGAGCGCGGCGACGTCGGGGTAGCGTTCGAGAAAGCGCGTGTAATACGGGATGACGGTCGATACCTGCGTCTGCTGCAGCATGATTTCCGACAGCCAGATCCGGTACGGATCACGGGTGTTCTGCCACGGCAGGTCGTGGCGGCCATGCTCGCGCTGCCACGCGACCAGGCGCGTGGCGAACGAACGATGCAGCGGCGTGACGGGGAACGGAGCGGGGGCGATGCGGGGCGGCTTCAAGTTATCTAATTGTGGAAAAAGGTTTCAACGCTGGCAGGTCGGGCAGAAATAGGTCGACCGCTGGCCCTGCACGATCTGGCGGATCGGCGTGTTGCATACGCGGCATGGCTGGCCCGCACGATCGTAGACGAAGCAGTCGAGCTGGAAGTAGCCGCTTTCGCCGTTGCTGCCGACGAAATCGCGCAAGGTGCTGCCGCCGCGCTCGATCGCGTCGGCAAGCGTCGCGCGCACTGCATCGGCCAGACGCTCGTAGCGCGGCAGCGACACCTTGCCGGCGGCCGTCGTCGGCCGGATGCCGGCGCGAAACAGGCTCTCCGACGCATAGATGTTGCCGACGCCGACGACCATGTCGCCCGCGAGCAGCGCCTGCTTGACCGACACGGTGCGCCCGCGCGTGCGCGCGTGCAGCAGCGCGCCGGTGAACGCCGGCGAGAACGGCTCGACGCCGAGGCTCGCGAGGAGCGGATGCGCATGCACGTCGCCCGCTTCGCGCGGGTGCCACAGCACCGCGCCGAAGCGGCGCGGATCGCGGAATCGCAACACGAATTCGTCGAAGATCCAGTCGATGTGGTCATGCTTCGCGGCGACCGGCACGCCAGCCGCGGGCAGCACACGCAGCGTACCCGTCATGCCGAGGTGGACGATGAACCAGCCCGCGTCGACCTCGAACAGCAGATACTTGCCGCGACGCTCGACCGCGAGCACCTCGCGCGCGCGCAACTGCTCGGCGAGCCCGGCCGGCACGGGCCAGCGCAGCATCTCGGTACGGACGTCGACACGCTCGACGCGGCGGCCCGCGACAAAGGGCGCGATGCCCCGGCGCGTGACTTCGACTTCTGGCAACTCTGGCATGTTTTGCGGGTCTGAGACTGGATTCACGATCGTGCGTGTATTGTAGCGAGCGCGTTACAATCGGTTGAAACATCGAACGGATTTCCATGACCTTGCCCTCGAAGCTGCTTCAGAAGCGTCCCGCCGCCGTGCGCGGCGCGCGCGCCTTCCCGGTCCGCCGTGCACTCGGCGCCGCGCTGTTTGCCGCCTGGACCCTCACCGCCTTCCCGGTCCACGCGCAGGATCCGGCATCGGACGACGCGGAGTCGCAGGGGGCGTTCGAGCATGTGATGCCGGACGAGAAAAAGGATCTCCCCGGCGTTCCGCTGACGAGCCAGATCGTCTATCAGGTGCTCGCCGCCGAGGTCGCGCTGCAGCGTAACCAGCCCGCGCCGGCCTACCAGACCTACCTCGCGCTCGCCCGCGACACGCGCGACCCGCGCATGGCGCAGCGTGCGACCGAGATCGCGCTCGGCGCGCAGAGCCCGGCCGACGCACTGTCCGCCGCGAACCTGTGGCGCCAGTACGCACCCGATTCGAATCGCGCATCGCAGGTCGACGCCGCGCTGCTGGTGCTCGCCGGCAAGCCGGCCGACGCACAGCCGATGCTCGCGCGCGAGCTGGCCCGGGCGACCGGCGAGACGCGCGGCCCGGCGATCCTCGCGCTGCAGGCGCTGCTCGTGCGCGGCTCCGACCGCGTCGGCGGCCTCGCGGTGCTGAAGGACATGCTGAAGAACGACCTGAACCGGCCCGAAGCGCAGCTCGCGATCGCGCGCCAACAGCTCGCGGTCGACGACAAGGACGGCGCCGCGCAGTCGCTGAAGCAGGCGCTGCAGCTCCGCCCCGACTACCTGCCGGCGGCTTTGATGCTGTCGCAGATGGGGCCGGCGGAGCGCGCGGCGGGCATCACGTCGTTCGAGAAGTATGTTCAGCAGAATCCGAAGTCGCGCGATGCGCGGCTCGCGCTGTCGCAGCTCTATCTCGCCGACGATCGCCTCGACGACGCGCAGAAGCAGTTCGAGACGATGCGCAAGCTCGACGCGAAGGATCCGACGCCGCTGATGGCGCTCGCGCTGATCAAGATCCAGCAGAAGAAGCTCGACGAAGCGACCGGCTACCTGAAGCAGTACGTCCAGCTCGGCGACAAGCAGCCGAACCTCGACGTCGGCCAGGGCTACATCTACCTCGCGCAGATCGCGATCGACCAGAACAACGACGCGCAGGCGTCGCAGTGGCTCGACAAGGTCGACCAGACGAGCCAGCACTACCTGCCCGCGCAGATCACGCGCGCGCAATTGCTGCAGAAACAGGGCAAGACCGACGAGGCGCGCAAGGTGCTCGACGACCTGCCGATCACGGATCCGCGCGATGCGGCCGTGGTCGCACGCACCGACGCGTCGATCCTGTTCACCGCGAAGCGCTACCCGGAAGCCGAGGCACGGCTCGGGCAGGCGGTCCAGGACTTCCCCGACGATCCCGACCTGCGCTACGACTACGCGATGGCGGCCGAAAAGACCGGCCACTACACGACGATGGAAAAGCAGCTGCGCGAGCTGATCCGCACGCAGCCCGACAATCCGCAGGCGTACAACGCGCTCGGCTATTCGCTCGCCGACCGCAACCAGCGGCTCCCCGAAGCCAGCAAGCTGATCGATAAGGCGATGACGCTCGCGCCGAACGACGCGTACATCATGGACAGCCTCGGCTGGGTGAAGTACCGGATGGGCGATACGGCCGGCGCGACGAAGGTGCTGCGACGCGCGTACGAACTGCAGCCGAACGCCGAGATCGGCGCGCATCTCGGCGAAGTGCTGTGGAAGAGCGGCGCGCAGGACGATGCGCGTTCCGCATGGCGTGACGCACAGAAGCTCGAGCCGGACAACGACACGCTCGTGCAGACGCTGAAACGCCTTCAGATCAACGGTCTCTGATGCAGATGTTCCCGACGTTTTCCCTGTCCTTCCGCGCGCAGCGCACGCTGGCTGCAGCCGGCGCGGCGCTCGCGCTCGCCGGCTGCGCGAGCACGCCGCCGTCGGCCAGCGCGCCGACCGGCGCGGCGCTCCCGACCGCCGCAACGCACGCTTACCATGGCCGCTTCGCGGTGCAGTACGACGACCGTCTCGGCAAGCAGCAGAACGTGTACGGCAACTTCGACTGGCAGGAGCACGGCGACGACGTGTCGCTCGAGCTGCGCAGCCCGCTCGGCCAGACGCTCGCGGTCGTGAAGTCGACGCCGCAGGCGGCATCGCTCGAATTGCCGAACCGTCCGACGCAATATGCGCCGGACGTCGGCGACCTGATGCAGAAAACGCTCGGCTTCGAACTGCCGCTGGCGGGCCTGCGCTACTGGCTGCTGCCGACCGCCGCGCCCGCCACGCCCGCGGAGACGGTGCGCGATCCGGCCGACGGTACACACGTCAGGCAGATCCGCCAGGACGGCTGGACGATCGACTACCTTGCCTACGCGGACGCCCCGGCCACGGGCGTCAAACGCGTCAACCTCGTGCGCGCGACACCGCCGCTCGACATCAAGCTCGTGCTCGATCAGTGAGCACCCGCCTAGCCCAGACATACGCATGACCGATTCGACCCGCTCGCTGCGCAACTGCCTTGCGCCCGCGAAACTCAACCTGTTCCTGCACATCACCGGCCGCCGTCCGAACGGCTATCACGATCTGCAGAGCGTGTTCCAGTTGCTGAACTGGGGCGACACGCTGCACTTCACGCTCCGCGACGACGGCCGCGTCGCACGCGTCACCGACGTGCCCGGCGTGCCCGAGGAAAGCGATCTCGTCGTGCGCGCGGCCAACCTGCTGAAAGCGCATACGGGCACCGCGCACGGTGTCGACATCGAGATCGACAAGTGCCTGCCGATGGGGGCTGGCCTCGGCGGCGGCAGCTCCGACGCGGCGACGACGCTGCTCGCGCTGAACCGCCTGTGGCAACTCGGCCTGCCGCGCGCCGAACTCCAGTCGCTCGCGGTAAAACTCGGCGCAGATGTCCCGTTTTTTATTTTTGGAAAAAATGCGTTCGCAGAGGGTATCGGAGAAGAATTAGCTGAGGTACAATTGCCGACTCGCTGGTTCTTGGTTGTAACGCCCCGCGTTCACGTCCCAACCGCTGAAATATTTTCAGATGAGTTGTTGACAAGAGATTCGAAGCGCGTCACAATTACGGACTTTCTTGCACAGCAAAGCAGCGATGCGGGATGGCCAGATAGTTTCGGCCGGAACGATATGCAGCAAGTTGTGACAAGTAAGTACGCGGAAGTTGCGCAGGTGGTCAAATGGTTGTATGATGTGACCCCCGCGAGGATGACCGGCTCCGGAGCAAGCGTGTTTGCAGCGTTTCGCAGCAAGCATGAGGCAGAAGCGGCGCAAGCCAAGCTGCCCACCGGCTGGAACGGTGCAGTTGCCGAGAGCCTGAACGAGCATCCGCTCTTCGCTTTCGCGTCATGAAGTTTTACTTTGCCGAACGGCCTACACAAGTTCGGTGAAGTTATCAGTTAAGTGTAGGGGAGTCGCCAAGTTGGTCAAGGCACCGGATTTTGATTCCGGCATGCGAGGGTTCGAGTCCTTCCTCCCCTGCCAAAAATTTTCCCGCATTTCCCGCCTAAGCCCGAAGCAGGTGCACGATGAGCAGCCATGACGGCCTGATGGTTTTTACTGGCAACGCGAATCCCGCGCTCGCCCAGGAAGTCGTCAATATCCTTGGAATTCCCCTCGGCAAAGCAATGGTCAGCCGTTTCTCCGACGGCGAGATCCAGGTCGAGATCCAGGAAAACGTGCGTGGCAAGGACGTCTTCGTCCTGCAATCCACGTGCGCACCGGCGAACGACAACCTGATGGAACTGATGATCATGGTCGATGCGCTCAAGCGCGCATCCGCCGGCCGGATCACTGCAGCCATCCCCTACTTCGGTTACGCCCGTCAGGATCGCCGCCCGCGTTCGGCGCGCGTCGCGATCTCGGCGAAGGTCGTCGCGAACATGCTGGAAATCGCCGGCGTCGAGCGGATCATCACGATGGATCTGCACGCCGACCAGATTCAAGGCTTCTTCGACATCCCGGTCGACAACATCTACGCAACGCCGATCCTGCTGGGTGACCTGCGCAAGCAGAACTACCCGGATCTGCTCGTCGTGTCGCCGGACGTCGGCGGCGTGGTGCGTGCCCGGGCACTCGCGAAGCAGCTCAACTGCGATCTCGCGATCATCGACAAGCGTCGCCCGAAGGCGAACGTCTCCGAAGTGATGAACATCATCGGTGAAGTCGAAGGCCGCACCTGCGTGATCATGGACGACATGGTCGATACGGCAGGCACGCTCTGCAAGGCCGCGCAAGTGCTGAAAGAGCGCGGCGCGAAGCAGGTCTTCGCCTACGCGACGCACCCGGTGCTGTCGGGTGGCGCAGCCGATCGTATCGCCGCATCGGCGCTCGACGAGCTGGTCGTCACCGACACGATCCCGCTGTCCGCCGAATCGCTCGGCTGCTCGAAGATCCGTTCGCTGACGAGCGCGAGCCTGCTGGCCGAAACGTTCTCGCGAATCCGCCGCGGCGACTCGGTGATGTCGCTGTTCGCGGAATCCTGATCGCGAATCGACTGAACAAAGCATGCGCAGAAAGCGAAGCGGCAACGCTTCGCTTTTTGCACAATCGGACGGGATAGACGAAACCCTGTCCGTTTCATCGGGGGCCGCAGTTCGACGGCCCCGTTTTACTGCCTGGTCGCGGGCAGCTATTGGAGAATCACATGAAAGTCGTCGCTTTCGAGCGCCAAGAGCAAGGTACGGGTGCGAGCCGCCGCCTGCGCAACGCTGGTAAGACCACGGGTATCGTTTACGGTGGCGAAGCAGCCCCGCAAAAGATCGAACTCGATCACAACGCCCTGTGGCACGCCCTGAAGAAGGAAGCTTTCCACTCGTCGATCCTCGACCTCGAAGTGGCTGGCCAGTCGCAACAGGTTCTGCTGCGCGACGTGCAATACCACCCGTTCAAGCAACTGGTGCTGCACGTGGACTTCCAACGCGTTGACGCGAAGAAGAAGCTGCACACGAAGGCTCCGCTGCACTTCCTGAACGCTGAAATCAGCCCGGCCGTGAAGCTGTCGAGCGCGATCGTTTCGCACGTCGCGACGGAAATCGAAATCGAGTGCCTGCCGGCTGACCTGCCGGAGTTCCTCGAAGTCGACCTGTCGAAGATCGAAGCCGGTCAATCGCTGCACGCGAAGGACATCACGCTGCCGAAGGGCGTCGCGCTGGTCGCGCACATCGACGCGGAAAACCCGGTTGTCGCATCGGCGACGGTCCCGGCTGGTGCCGTGTCGGACGCAGCAGAAGGCGAAACGCCGGCTGCCTGAGCGGGCTGCCCACGCGCCCCATCGATCCGTTTCTCGAAACGGTCGACGCAACCCGCCGCGGCTTGCCCGGCGGGTTTTTCTTTTTCTGCGCCCAGGCGGCCGTTGCCGCCTTCGAAACGTCATGATCAAACTGATCGTCGGCCTCGGCAATCCCGGGGCGGAATACACCGCGACGCGCCACAATGCCGGCTTCTGGCTGATCGACCAGCTCGCCCGCGAAGCCGGTACGACGCTGCGCGACGAGCGCCGCTTCCATGGCTTCTACGCGAAAGCGCGCCTGCACGGCGAAGAAGTCCACCTGCTCGAGCCGCAAACCTACATGAACCGCTCCGGCCAGTCGGTCGTCGCGCTCGCGCAGTTCTTCAAGATCCTGCCCGACCAGATCCTCGTCGCGCACGACGAGCTCGACCTGCCGCCCGGCACCGTCAAGCTGAAGCTCGGCGGCGGCAGCGGCGGCCACAACGGCCTGAAGGACATCACCGCGCACCTGTCGTCGCAGCAGTACTGGCGACTGCGGATCGGTATCGGCCATCCGCGCGACCTGATTCCGGAAAGTGCGCGCGCCGGCGCGAAGCCCGACGTCGCGAACTTCGTGCTGAAGCCGCCGCGCCGCGAGGAACAGGACGTGATCGACGCGTCGATCGAACGCGCGCTCGCCGTGATGCCGATGGTCGTCAAGGGCGAACTCGACCGCGCGACGATGCAGCTGCATCGCAACTGACCGCATCGCACCGCTCCGGTGCATCGAGCCGTCCGGCACCGCCGGGCGACCCCGCCCTGCCCGCACATGCGGTAATCTGGTCGCTTTGCCCGACAGGAGCCAAGCGGTGAGCCGTTACTGGAGCGACATCGTTCAGCAACTCGTGCCTTACGTGCCGGGCGAGCAGCCCGCGCTCGCACACCCCGTCAAGCTGAACACCAACGAGAATCCCTATCCGCCGTCGCCGCGCGTCGTCGCGGCAATTGCGCGCGAACTCGGCGAGACCGGCGACACGCTGCGCCGCTATCCCGACCCGGTTGCGCGCGCGCTGCGCGAAACGGTCGCGGCGCATCACCGGATCAAGCCCGAGCAGGTGTTCGTCGGCAACGGCTCCGACGAGGTGCTCGCGCACACGTTCCAGGCGCTGCTCAAGCACGACCGGCCGCTGCGCTTTCCCGACATCACGTACAGCTTCTATCCGACCTATGCGCGCCTGTACGGCGTCCAGACGTCGATCGTGCCGCTCGCGGACGACTTCTCGATCCGTGTCGACGACTATCTCGACGACGCCGGCGGCGTGCTGTTTCCGAACCCGAACGCACCGACCGGGCGCGCGTTGCCGCTCGCTGACGTCGAGCGGATCGCAGCGGCGAATCCGTCGTCGGTCGTCGTGATCGACGAAGCGTATGTCGACTTCGGCGCGCAGTCCGCGATGACGCTGATCGACCGCTACCCGAACCTGCTCGTCGTCCACACGACGTCGAAGGCGCGCTCGCTTGCGGGCATGCGCGTCGGCTTCGCGTTCGGCGATGCCGCGCTGATCGACGCGCTGAACCGCGTGAAGGACAGCTTCAACTCGTACCCGCTCGACCGGCTCGCGCAAGTTGCCGCGCAGGCCGCCTATGAAGACACCGACTATTTCAACGCAACCTGCCGGCGCGTGATCGACAGCCGGACGCGTCTGACGCATGCGCTGGACGCACTCGGCTTCGACATCGTGCCGTCGGCCGCGAATTTCGTGTTCGCACGCCATCCCGAGCACGACGCGGGTGCGATTGCGGCGAAACTGAAGGAACGGGAGATTTTCGTGCGGCACTTCCGGCTGCCGCGGATCGACCAGCACCTGCGCATCACCGTCGGCACCGACGCCGAATGCGACGCGCTCGTCGCGGCATTGCGCGAGCTGCTGGCCTGAAACGGAAGAACCGGCGCCGGTCGGCGCCGATCCGGATGCGTGACGGGCGTGCCGAAGGACTCGAGCACGCGTGTCACCGCGGGGTCACGACGCGTCGTCGCCCTTTTCGGCCGTCAACGCGTGATACTTCTCCATCAATTGCGCGTGCGATTCGTCATGCTGCGGATCGCGCGGAATGCACTCGACCGGACACACCTGCTGGCACTGCGGTTCGTCGAAATGGCCGACGCACTCGGTGCACTTGTTCGGGTCGATCACGTAGATGTCCGGGCCCATCGAAATCGCGCCGTTCGGGCACTCGGGCTCGCACACGTCGCAATTGATGCACTCGTCGGTAATCATCAAAGCCATACTGATCTCACTTCTTCAGGCCGGCGGCCGGCTTCGCAACGAAACCGGCCGGCGCCGCATCACGCGGCAGGGCCTCCGATCGCAGCGACTTTCTCGGTCAGCCACTTCTCGACGGACGGGAACACGAACTTGCTGACATCGCCACCCAACTGCGCGATTTCGCGCACGATCGTCCCCGAGATGAACTGGTACTGATCGGACGGCGTCATGAACATCGTCTCGACGTCGGGCAGCAGGTAGCGGTTCATCCCCGCCATCTGGAACTCATACTCGAAATCGGACACGGCGCGCAGGCCGCGCACGATCACGCGCGCATTGTTGGTGCGGACGAAATCCTTCAGGAGGCCGGTGAAACTCATCACCTTCACATTCGGATAATGGCCGAGCACCTCGTTCGCAATCGTCAGACGTTCTTCGAGCGAGAAGAACGGCTTTTTCGCGCGGCTGTCGGCCACACCGACCACCAGCGTATCAAAAATGCTCGACGCACGCCGCACGAGGTCTTCGTGCCCGCGCGTCAGCGGATCGAACGTACCGGGATACACGGCGACTACCATGTCGCTCCTCCTGTCATCACGCAAACGGGATGGCAGCCGTGCGATGCGCACGCCGCTGCCGAGATGGGCATGCGTCGCCTTTGCGGCGCGCCGCCTCGTATGGAACGCGCATTATTCATCATTTTCGCGCCGCAGCAAATGATAGTGAACCGCACCGGCCTTGCCGTGCTTCACGACCTCCCAGCCGGCGAGCGCGTCGTGCGCGGCGGGATCGAGCTCCGCTCCCGTCTCGACGTACAGCGCGCCGCCCGCCGCGACGAGCGGCGCCGCCAGCGCAACCGCGCGCTCAAGCGCGGCCAGATCGTCGAACGGCGGATCGAGAAACACGACGTCGAACGCGCCCGGCGTGAGGCCGGCCGCGAGCCGCAGCGCGTCTGCTTCCGCGACCTCGACCGCACGCGCGCCGAGCTTGTCCTTGATCGCACGCAGCTGCTGCGCCGCGCGCGGATGGCGCTCGACCATCACGACGCTCGCCGCGCCGCGCGACGCCGCCTCGAAACCGAGTGCACCGGTGCCTGCGAACAGGTCGAGGCAACGGCGGCCCTCGAGATCCTGGCCGAGCCAGTTGAACAGCGTCTCGCGTACGCGATCGGGGGTCGGCCGCAGACCGTCCAGATCGAGCACCGCGAGCGGCGTGCGTTTCCAGTCACCGCCGATGATGCGGATCGTGTGCGGCTTGCCGCGGCCAGAAGGGGCCGCCGGGCGGCCGGGAGAGGAACGGGACATACGGAAATATCGACGACGGAAGGACCGGGCGCGCGCGGGGGCGCACCGCTAAACAGGCGCACGTTACCACAGCGGCGATGCGCACTGGCGCGAGCGCCACGCCGCACTGATAAAATGCACGGTTTCGGCCGCCGTGCGCCGCGCCCGCGCGAACGCAGAACGGCCCGTCTGGTGCCCGTCCCTGGCGGCGGCCCGCTCTCTTCCCGACGTCAGACCATGTTCAGCTTCTTCAAACGATTCAAGAAAACGCAGGAGCCCGATCCGGCGGAATCGCAATCGGCCGACGCGCAGCAAACGGACGAGCCGTCCGATGCGCCCGCGGTCGAGGCCCCGCCCGCGACCGACGTGCCGCAAGCGCCCGCGCAACCGGCCGCGCCGGCCGTCGTGATGACGGTCACGCCGACCAACGACGGCCGCGACGAAGTCGTCGAGACGGTCGAAATCGTCCCGCCGCCGCTGCAGGACGCCACCGCGAAGAAATCGTGGCTCGCGCGCCTGAAAACGGGGCTCGCCAAGACGGGCTCGAGCATCACCGGCGTGTTCGTCAACACGAAGATCGACGAGGATCTGTACGAGGAGCTCGAGACCGCGCTGCTGATGTCCGACGCGGGCGTCGACGCGACCGAGTACCTGCTCGGCGCGCTGCGCGAAAAGGTGCGCACGGGCCGCCTGACCGACCCGCAGCAGGTGAAGGCCGCGCTGCACGACCTGCTCGTCGAGCTGCTGACGCCGCTCGAGAAATCGCTGATGCTCGGCCGCGCGCAGCCGCTCGTGATGATGATCACCGGCGTGAACGGCGCCGGCAAGACGACCAGCATCGGCAAGCTCGCGAAGCATCTGCAGAGCTTCGACCAGTCGGTGCTGCTGGCCGCGGGCGACACGTTCCGCGCGGCCGCGCGCGAACAGCTGGCGGTCTGGGGCGAGCGCAACAACGTGACGGTCGTGCAGCAGGAAAGCGGCGATCCGGCCGCGGTGATCTTCGACGCGGTCAGCGCCGCGCGCGCGCGCAAGATCGACGTGATGATGGCCGACACGGCCGGCCGCCTGCCGACGCAGCTCCACCTGATGGAAGAGCTGAAGAAGGTGAAGCGCGTGATCTCGAAGGCACACGACGGCGCGCCGCATGAAGTGCTGCTGGTGATCGACGCGAACACCGGCCAGAACGCGCTCACGCAGGTGAAGGCATTCGACGACGCGCTCGGCCTCACCGGCCTCATCGTCACGAAGCTCGACGGCACCGCGAAGGGCGGGATTCTCGCCGCGATCGCGCGGCAGCGCCCGGTGCCGGTCTACTTCATCGGCGTCGGCGAGAAGGTCGAGGACCTGCAGCCGTTCAGCGCGGTCGAATTCGCGGACGCGCTGCTCGGCTGAACACCGCGGGCACGCATCGCACGGGGCGCCTTCGGGCGCCCTTTTTTCATGCGCGCCCGGCCATGCGTGGCCCGGGCGCGCCGCGCTCATTCGGCGTCGGGCTGCGCGCCGGGCTCGGCGGCCTTGAACGCATCGAGCGTCGACGCATGGTCGACGATCCGCTGGATCGTCGGATAGCGCGTCGTGTCGATCGAGAAGCGGTTCGCGTTGAACACCTGCGGCACGAGGCACACGTCGGCAAGTGTCGGCGTATCGCCGAAGCACAGCTTGCCGGTGCGCGGATCGCTCGCGAGACGCGTCTCGAGCGTCTCGAAGCCGGCCTCGATCCAGTGCCGGTACCACGCGTTCTTCGCGTCCTCGGGCACCTTCAGCGTGTGCTTCAGGTGCTTCAGCACGCGCAGGTTGTTGAGCGGATGGATTTCGCACGCGATCTGCAGCGCGACCGCACGCACATACGCGCGATCGACAGGCAGCTTCGGCAGCAGCGCCGGTTCCGGATGGGTTTCCTCGAGATATTCGATGATCGCGAGCGACTGTTGCAGCGTCGCGTCGCCGTCGGTCAGCGTCGGCACGACCGCATCCGGATTCAGCGCGCGGTATGCGTCCTTCAGTTGCTCGCCGCCGTCGCGCAGCATGTGCACGGGGACATAGTCGAACGGCAGCTGCTTCAGGTTCAGGGCGATCCGCACGCGGTACGACGCGGAACTGCGGAAATAGCTGTAAAGCTTCATGGGATGTCTCTCGTAGTCGTATTCGGCCGGCGACGGTACGGGCGCGGCGCAGCCGGCGCGCACCGCCGGGAATCAGAGTGTAGCGCGCCGCGCCGCGCGGCCTCGCCTGGCGGCAGCCGCACCCGTGCGATACTCGGGGCATTCCTCACCGCTCACAGCGCGGCCCGATGCCGGCCGCCCGCCCCACGCCCCGATGACCGCTTCCCACGATCCCGCCGCCGTTCCGTTCCCGTGCGCCCGCTTCATCAAGGAAATCGGCCGCGGTCCGCACGGCGCACGCGCGCTGTCCGCCGAGGACACGTTCGAGCTCTATCGCGCGATGCTCGACGCGCGCGTGTCGGACATCGAACTCGGCGCGATCCTGATCGCCTATCGGCTGAAAGGCGAATCCGCCGACGAGCTGGCCGCGATGCTCGCCGCCGCGCAGGCGTCGTTCGAGCCGGTGCACGTGCAGGATGCCGCGTTCCGCCCCGTGTCGATCCCGAGCTACAACGGCGCGCGCAAGCAGCCGAACCTCGTGCCGCTGCTCGCGCTGCTGCTCGCGCGCGAAGGCGTGCCGGTGCTCGTGCATGGCGTCGAGCAGGATCCGGGCCGCGTGACGAGCGCCGAGATCTTCTCGGCGTTGTCGCTCGCACCGTCGGCTTCGCACGATGCGATCGAGGACATGCTCGCCGAGCGCCGCGTCGCATTCGCGTCGATCGAGGTGCTGGCGCCGCGCATCGCACGCCTGCTGTCGATGCGCAGCGTGCTCGGCGTGCGCAACTCGACGCACACGCTCGTGAAAATCCTGCAGCCGTTCGCGCCGGCCGGCCTGCGGCTCGTCAACTACACGCACCCGCCGTACCGCGACAGCCTGGCGCAATTGTTCCGCGACCATCCGGATGCCGCGCTCGGCGGCGCGCTGCTGGCACGCGGCACCGAGGGCGAAGCCGTTGCCGACACGCGGCGCCAGGTGCAGGTCGACTGGCTGCACGACGGCGTATGCGACACGCTGATCGAGGCCGAACGCTCGTCGACCGATGCGCCCCCTGTCCCCTTGCCCGAATCGCGCGACGCCGCCACGACGGCCGCGTGGACCGACGCCGTATTGCGCGGCGAAGTGCCGGTGCCCGACACGGTCGCCCGGCAGGTCGCGACGATCGTGCAGATCGCCCGCATCGCACGCTGAAGGCACGCTCGCGAACCGGCCCCGTTTGCGGGGCATTTGACACGCGAGCGCATCCTGGCATAGAGTTGCCCTCATGCGTTCCTTTCCGAACACCCTCCGAATTACCTCCGGCCGCCTAGCGCGGCCGCTATCGCTACGACTAGCCTAAGGCTTTCGTAGCGCCGTGTGCTGTCCGCACGGTCCCTCCCAGCAGTTCCTCGCAGTACCCCTCTCGTAGTTTTTACAACCCGAAGTCGTCAGCATTCGTCCGTCTATCCGTCGGCCGACTCGCGAAGATCATCCGCATCCGCAGCGCGTTCACGTGCCGCGGAGCGAGGCAGCGCCAACCGTCGCCCATGCCGCCCGTCTTCGCTCGCGACTTGAGACCCGAGGTCCAGAAGATGCAGCGCAATCCGCAAGACAAGTACCGTCCGTTCGAGCCCGTCCGCCTCAATGGCCGCAAATGGCCGTCGCGCACCATCGAGCGCGCGCCCGCCTGGATGAGCACCGACCTGCGCGACGGCAACCAGTCGCTGATCGAGCCGATGAGCATCGAGCAGAAGCTCGAGTTCTTCGAGATGCTGGTCGCGATCGGGTTCAAGGAGATCGAAGTCGGTTTTCCGTCGGCGTCGCAAACCGACTTCGATTTCGTCCGCAAGCTGATCGACGACAAGCGGATTCCCGACGACGTGACGATCGAAGTGCTCGTGCAGGCGCGCGAGGACCTGATCGCCCGCACGTTCGACGCGCTCGAAGGCGTGCCGCGCGCGATCGTGCACCTGTACAACGCGGTGTGCCCGTCGTTCCGCCGCATCGTGTTCGGGATGTCGAAGGCCGACGTGAAGGCGCTCGCGATCGACGGCACGCGCATCATCAAGGAACACGCCGCCGCGCGCCCCGACACACAGTGGACCTTCCAGTACTCGCCGGAAACCTTCAGCATGACCGAGCTGACGTTCGCGCGCGAGATCTGCGACGCGGTCGCGCAGACCTGGCGTCCGACCCGCGATCACAAGATGATCGTCAACCTGCCGGCCACCGTCGAAGCCGCGGGCCCGAACGTGTTCGCCGACCAGATCGAGTGGATGGACCGCAACCTCGCGTACCGCGACAGCATCGTGTTGTCCGTGCATCCGCACAACGATCGCGGCACCGCGGTCGCGGCGGCCGAACTCGCGCTGCTCGCGGGCGCCGACCGCATCGAGGGCTGCCTGTTCGGCAATGGCGAACGCACCGGCAACGTCGATCTCGTCACGCTCGCGCTGAATCTCTACACGCAAGGTATCGACCCGGGACTCGATTTCTCCGACATCGACGCCGTGCGCCGCGTCGTCGAACGCTGCAACCAGATTCCCGTGCATCCGCGCCACCCGTACGCGGGCGACCTCGTGTTCACCGCGTTCTCGGGCTCGCACCAGGACGCGATCCGCAAGGGCTTCGCGCAGCAGCGCCCCAACGCGGCCTGGGAAGTGCCGTACCTGCCGATCGACCCGGCCGACCTCGGCCGCAGCTATGACGCGGTGATCCGCGTGAACAGCCAGTCCGGCAAGGGCGGCGCGACGTTCCTGCTCGAACGCGGGATGGGCTTCACGCCGACGCGCCGCGTACAGATCGAATTCAGCCATGCGGTGCAGACGCTCGCCGACGCGTCCGGCGAGGAAGTGACGGGCGACGCGATCTGCGCGCTGTTCGCGCGCGAATTCTTCGACACCGACGGGCCGGCCGCGCGACACGGCAACGGCGCGCGCTGGCAGAACCGCGAGATCGCTGCAGCGCCCGCGGCAGATACCACGCCCGACGAGGCCGTGCGACGTTTGGCCGCGGCATTTGCGGCGGCCGCCGGCGCGGCGATCGACGTCGCGTCGTGCGAACACGCCCGCACGACGGACGGACGAATCGCGGTATCGGTCGGCTGCCGGGTCGGCGATGCGCCGCTGCGGCACGGCGTCGGCCTGCACGCCGATGCGGCGAGCGCCGCGCGCGACGCGATGGTCAGCGCGATCAACCGCTCGGCCTGGCACTGCGCGGATCGCCGCGCGGCGGCCTGAGCGGCAGGTTCCGTTTCAGGGTTCAAACGTCAGCGAGCGGGGCGTGACCGCCCGTGCGCCGCGCGATCCGCGCCGCACGAGGCAGCAAAAAGCGGCCCAGAAGGCCGCTTCGGTCGGGACATGAAAAGGAGCGCCACACGCGCTCATGTCTCGGTCGCGCACCGCGTCGCCTGCCACGCGAACAGGCTCCAGCGGCCCCGTTCGTGGGTGTGGACGGAGGTATAGGCAATCGGAAAGACCAGGCCGCCGTTGTTCGTTTCCATCTCGATCAACGCGCGCCCGGTGACGACGCAGGTTTCATCGCCGACGGGCAGCACGTCTTGCGACTGGATTTCGATCTGGCGATAGCGGCGGCGACCGGCGACGATGGCGTCGATGAACTGCTGCTTGGTTTCGCGTTTGCCGTTGGTATGGACGAAGAACACCTTGTCCGACAAAAGCGTGTCGAGCGCCTCGCCGTCCCCGTCCACCATCGCCCGGAACCGATCGCGCTCGAGCGCGCGGATCGCATCGACCACCTTCGCCATCGCCTGACTCCTCGGCAACGCGCACGCCGTGCGCGGGCGTGCGGATCAGAAGTTGTACTGCAAGTAGAACTGGTGGAAATTTATACCAGGATTCGGCTCTTTGATACCCGCGTTAGACACATGTTCAAAACGGTAGCCGACCTGATACTGTTGCCGTTGGCCGAACTGCACACCCACCCCCGCCGTCGGCGCGAACTGGAACGCGGTCCCCAACGAGAAGTGATCCGAGATCGTCGGGTGCGTCAGCAGCCTCACGCCGCCGCCGGCCTCGATGAACGGGCGGATCTCCCCGGCGCTCTTGATGAAACGGAACATCGGCGTCACGCCGAATTCGCCGATGCTGCCGTGGACGTTGCCGCCCGTGTGCCAGTAGCCGGCATGCCCTTCGACGACGAACGCGAAGTGCCAGCCGCCGATTTCCCACCAGTTCCAGCCCGGATCCCACACCACGCCGAGATCGGCCTTGTCGACCCCATGGCGATCCGAAAAACCGCCGCCCGCCTGAATCCCCCATCGATCCGCGCATGCCGCGCCCGATCCGCCCAGAAGGGACGCCGCCAGCATCGCGTGCAGCGCAAGCCGGCTGCGGGGCCGGCGATTCTTCTTATTGTTCATCTGTCACTCCAACTTTGGGGGTTGAATGGAGCCAGCCGCTTCGGCCGGCTCAAGCGAACTGAATGGTATGGTAAAGGACTTTTCGGATCGGCATCACAAAGCGAAATGGCTTGCTTCCCAAACGGCAAAAATCGAAATCGTCTACCGATTGCCATCAGAAACAACGGCTTACGGAACTTCGCTTCGCCCCCTCTGTCGCAGAATAGACTATCGACTCGACTTGCTCGATAGAAAAAGCGGGAACTCCGATGCCCACGCTTGCTCTAAGGAATTAGCACTCGGTTTCCGGGAGTGCTAAGATGGCTCCCGGAATCTCATCCGAGACCGGGGGTTTGTCCCTGATTCCAAAGGAGTTTTTTAGTGAGCAACGCCCTGACCCTCCCGAACACCCTGAGCCCGACGCCGGCCAAGGCCGCATCGGCAGGCTCGCTGGCGCTCGCAGCCCAATCGATGTTGCCGGGCCAGCTTGGCAACATCGACGCGTATATCCAGGCCGTCAATCGCATTCCGCTGCTGACGCCGGAAGAGGAACGCCAGTACGCGACCGAATTCCGCGAAGGCAACAACCTCGACTCGGCACGCCGCCTCGTGCTGTCGCACCTGCGGCTCGTCGTGTCGATCTCGCGCAACTATCTCGGCTACGGCCTCCCGCACGGCGACCTGATCCAGGAAGGCAACATCGGCCTGATGAAGGCGGTGAAGCGCTTCGACCCGGCGCAAAACGTGCGCCTGGTGTCGTACGCGATCCACTGGATCAAGGCCGAGATTCACGAGTACATCCTGCGCAACTGGCGCACGGTGAAGGTCGCGACGACGAAGGCGCAGCGCAAGCTGTTCTTCAACCTGCGCAGCCACAAGAAAGGCCTGCAGGCGATGACGCCCGAGGAAATCGACGGCCTCGCGAAGGAACTCAACGTCAAGCGCGAAGACGTGACCGAAATGGAAACGCGCCTGTCGGGTGGCGACATCGCGCTCGAAGGGCAGGTCGAGGACGGCGAGGAGTCGTACGCGCCGATCGCCTACCTGGCCGACTCGCACAACGAACCGACCGCCGTGCTGGCCGCGCGTCAGCGCGACACGCTGCAGACGGACGGCATCGCGCAGGCACTCGGCGCACTCGACGCGCGCAGCCGCCGCATCATCGAGGCGCGCTGGCTGCACGTCGACGACGACGGCTCGGGCGGCTCGACGCTGCACGATCTCGCCGCCGAGTTCGGTGTGTCGGCAGAGCGCATCCGCCAGATCGAGGCGAGCGCGATGAAAAAGATGCGCACCGCCCTCGCCGAATACGCGTAAATCGCTGCGATTTAGAGCGCTTCATCAAAAACCGCTGCCCGACCGGCAGCGGTTTTTTTTCGCCCGTCTTTTCCGCCGCTTTTCATTCGCTGCTTCGTTCGTTTTCCGGCGCGTTTCAGTGCGGATTAATTGACCTGATTCGTCAGGTAATAGGCCGTTTGGGGGCCCCTTCCGCATAACCTTGATCTGCCTCAAGTTTCGGCCCGGGTTTCGCGACGGTCTGCCGCAGCGCAGCACTCGGCATCGGATAGCCGTCCTTTTAAAATTGGCATGTCAGGCGCAAAAGGATTAAAACAGCTTCACGGCGTCATAAATCCGACGTAACGTCGCCCCAAATCAGACTTAAATCGATTCAGGATAATCACCTTGATCTCGATCAATAAAGAGCCTGCGCCGCCTCCCGCGCCGCCGGCCGGTACGACCGGCTGGCGCGCACGCATCGCCGCGTGGGCACGCGGCCCGACCCTCGCCCGCGACATCACCCTGGTGCTGATCGTCAAGCTGATCCTCCTGATGTCGCTCAAATACGCATTCTTCAATCATCCGCAGGCCGAGCACATGTCGCTGCCGCCTGCCGCCGTCGCCGAGAAGCTGCTCTCGGTACCGGCGCCTGCATCTACCGAGGGAGACCACCATGATAAGTAGTGAAGTCGTCGATCTGTCACGTCTGCAGTTCGGCATCACGGCGCTCTACCACTTCCTGTTCGTGCCGCTGACGCTCGGCCTGTCCTGGCTGCTCGTCATCATGGAAGCGGTGTACGTGATGACCGGCAAACAGGTCTACAAGGACATGACCCAGTTCTGGGGCAAGCTGTTCGGGATCAACTTCGCGATGGGCGTGACGACCGGCATCACGCTCGAATTCCAGTTCGGCACGAACTGGTCGTACTACTCGCACTATGTCGGCGACATCTTCGGCGTACCGCTCGCGGTAGAAGGCCTGATGGCGTTCTTCCTCGAATCGACGTTCGTCGGCCTGTTCTTCTTCGGCTGGAACCGCCTGTCGAAGGTCAAGCACCTGATGGTCACGTTCCTCGTCGCGCTCGGCTCGAACCTGTCCGCGCTGTGGATCCTCGTCGCGAACGGCTGGATGAACAATCCGGTCGGCGCCGAGTTCAACTACCAGACGATGCGCATGGAGATGACGAGCCTGTTCGACGTGCTGTTCAACCCGGTCGCGCAGGTGAAGTTCGTGCACACGGTGTCGGCCGGCTATGTGTCGGCGGCGATGTTCGTGCTCGGCGTGTCGTCGTGGTACCTGCTGAAGAAGCGCGACGTCGACTTCGCGCTGCGCTCGTTCGCGGTCGCGGCCGGCTTCGGCCTTGCGGCAACGCTCTGCGTGATCGTGCTCGGCGACGAATCGGGCTATACGACCGGCGAAGTGCAGAAGATGAAGCTCGCCGCGATCGAATCCGAATGGGAAACGCAGCCGGCACCCGCATCGTTCACGCTGATCGGCATCCCGAACCAGGAAGAACAGCGCACCGACTATGCGATCAAGATCCCGTACGCGCTCGGGCTGATCGCGACGCGCTCGATCGACGAACCGGTGATCGGCCTGCGCGAGCTCGCGAAGCACAGCGAGGAGCACATCCAGAGCGGGATGGTCGCGTACGGCGCGCTGCAGAAGATCAAGCAGGGCGACACGAGCGACGCGACCCGCGCCCTGTTCGACCAGCACAAGCAGTATCTCGGCTACGGGCTGATGCTCAAGCAGTTCACGCCGAACGTGGTCGACGCGACGCCCGAGCAGATCAAGGCCGCCGCGAAGAAGACGATCCCGCCGGTCGCGCCCGTGTTCTTCTCGTTCCGGATCATGGTGGCCCTCGGCTTCCTGTTCGTCGCGACGTTCATCGCCGCGTTCTGGTTCTGCGCGCGCCGCGAACTGCTGCAGGACAACCGCCGCTGGTTCCTCCGCTATGCGGTGTGGGCAATCCCGCTGCCGTGGATCGCGATCGAATTCGGCTGGATCGTCGCCGAGCTCGGCCGCCAGCCGTGGACGATCGCCGGCGTGCTGCCGACGCACCTGTCCGCGTCGAGCCTGCAGCCGAGCGACCTGTACCTGAGTCTCGCGGGCTTCATCCTGTTCTATACCGCGCTGTTCGTCATCGAGATCAAGCTGATGTTCAAGTACGCGCGCCTCGGCCCGTCGTCGCTGCATACCGGCCGCTATCACCACGAAATCGCGGCCGCCGGCGAGCGCGCCACGGCGTGAGCACGCACCTGAAACGGAACAAGGAATCGCTATGGACTATGCAACTCTCAAGCTGATCTGGTGGCTGCTCGTCGGCGTGCTGCTGATCGGCTTCGCCGTCACCGACGGCTTCGACATGGGCGCGACCGCGCTGCTGCCGTTCCTCGGCAAGACCGACGAGGAGCGCCGCATCATCGTCAACACCGTCGGCGCGACGTGGGAAGGCAACCAGGTGTGGCTGATCACGGCCGGCGGCGCGATGTTCGCGGCCTGGCCGCTCGTCTACGCGGCGTCGTTCTCCGGCTTCTACTTCGCGATGCTGCTCGTGCTGTTCGCGTTGTTCTTCCGGCCGGTGGGCTTCGATTACCGCAGCAAGCGGCCCGACCCGCGCTGGCGCGCGGGCTGGGACTGGGGCCTGTTCGCCGGCGGCTTCGTGCCGGCGCTCGTGTTCGGCGTCGCGTTCGGCAACCTGCTGCAAGGCGTGCCGTTCAAGTTCGACAGCGACCTGCGCGTGACCTACTACGGCGGCTTCTGGGCGCTGCTGAACCCGTTCGCGCTGCTGTGCGGGCTCGTCAGCCTGACGATGCTCGTCGCGCACGGTGCGGCCTTCATCAAGATGAAGACGGACGGCGTGATCGCGCGCCGTGCGTCGGTCGCGCTGCGCGTGGCGTCGTTCCTCGCGGTCGTGCTGTTCGTGCTGGCCGGCGTGCTGGTCGCGTCGACCATCGGCGGCTTCCACATCACGCACGCCGCGCCCACCGATACGGTCGCGAACCCGCTGCTCAAGGACGTCGCCGCCGGCTCGGGCCTGTGGCTCGCGAACTACGGCGAATTCCCGTGGATGATCGCGGCGCCCGTCGTCGCGATCGCGGGTGGCCTGATCGCGCTGCTGCTCGCCGGTTCGAAGCAGGAAAAGACGGCGTTCTTCTGCACGGGCCTGATGATCACCGGCGTGATCCTGACCGCCGGCTTCTCGATGTTCCCGTTCATCATGCCGTCGTCGCTCGACCCGCGCAGCAGCCTGACCGTGTGGGATTCGACATCGAGCCACATGACGCTGCAGGTGATGCTGTTCGCGGTGATCGTGTTCCTGCCGATCGTCCTGCTCTACACGAGCTGGGTGTATCGCGTGATGCGCGGCAAGGTCACGCGCGAGGTGCTCGAAGAGAACAAGCATTCGATGTATTGATGCTTTGAACCGGGCCGGGGCGCGCACGCGCCCTCGCCCACCGTTTCGCAAGGAGTCGGATCATGTGGTATTTCAGCTGGATTCTCGGTATCGGCGTCGCGCTGTCGTTCGGCATCGTCAATGCGATGTGGCTCGAAGCGCGGCAGAAGACGCAGGAAGCACGCGTTCGCCACGACTGACGCGCGCGCGGCCGAACGCGCCGCCGCCGTCCCGAAGGAACCTCGCCTCGCGCGAGGTTTTTTTTCGCCCCGGATCGCCGTGCAGGCCCGTCGCACCGATGCCAATTTAGCGCCAGATTGATACCACTTGAATACCAATAAAAGGTTTCATAAGATCTTTGGACACGGCCGCTGACAGGCCGAATCCATCTCGGTGGGGGAGACATGCGAATCCCGTATGTGGCGCGCGCTGGCGCGCCGTCTCGTCGTCGGCGCGTGGCGGCCGGTTGTGCGTCGTCGGCGAGTGTCGCCGTCATCGGCCGTGCAGGTCGCGCGCGCGCCTTTGCTCATGGGCACGTCGTCACGGCATCAACATCAGCAACAGCCGCTGCCGTGCACCGCCGATGAAGACGCGCACCCGCCCGCGCCGATCCGACCGGCACGCCTGCCCGCCCCCCGTTCCGTAACGCACGCGCCCGCGTGCCGACTGCGCGCGGGGCGGCCGCATCGCCCGCGCACCCTGTTGTCCCCGCAGCTCCGTTGCAAGACCCGCTCGCAGCGACGTCATCCCGTGACGCCGCTATGCCCCCTTTTGTCTCAGGAGTCCGCATGAACCGAACCTTGTCCACCCTGTTTGCCGGCCTGCTGATCGCTGCGCTGCCGCCGGTCGCGCTCGGCGCGCTGCCAGCGTCGAGCGCGGCGGTCGCGACGGCCGGCACCGCCCACCCCCCCGTGCCGCCGGCCGATCTCGCGGCGCGGTTGTCGAACGGGCTCGCGTTGCGCGTCGCCGTCGACAACAATCACGCCGCCGCGGCCGGTATGCCGTGCGCCGATCTCGGCGCCGATGGCGCGGCTTGCGCGACCGGCCGCCTGATCCTGCAGAACCGCGGCCACCAGGCGATCGCCGACGGCGGCTGGAAACTCTACCTGCACAGCATCCGCCGCCTGCTGCGGATCGACCGCCCCGGCTTCGCGCTGCGGAGGCTCACCGGCGACCTGTACGAACTGACGCCGCAACCGGGCTCGGTGCGGCTTGCGCCGGGCGAGCGCATCGAGCTGCCGTTCGTCGCCGAATACTGGCTGCTGCGCTACAGCGACGTGATTCCGCGCCCGTACGTGGTCGTCGACGGCGCGCCGCCCGCCGTGCTGCGCTACGACGACACCGACGACGAACTGCGCTACGTCGAATCGCTGCCGGCCGACGCGCAGAACAACTCGACCGGCAATGCGCCGCCCGTCGCCGCACGGCCCGACGCGAGCCGCGCGCTGCCGAGCGTGAAGCGCGAGCAGCCGCTGCCCGGCACGCTCGACCTGCGCGGCGTCGATCTCGCACTGCCCGATCTGCCGGACGCGCAAGTCGCGGCGCTGCGCGAACGCGCAACGACACTCGGTCTCGACGGCGCACGCGTGCCGGTGCGCGGTGCCGTCGCGCCGCGCCGGCTGCCGGCCGATATCGCGACGCCGGGCGGCTACCGGCTCGCGATCGGGCCGCGTGGCGTACTGATCGAAGGCTACGATCGCGCCGGCGTCTACTACGGCGTGCAAACGCTCTACTCGCTCGCGCCCGCCGGCGGCGGCCCGATCCCGGCGATGCTGGTCGAGGATGCGCCACGCTTCACGCATCGCGGGATGCACGTCGATCTCGCACGCAACTTCAAGCACCCGGCGACGCTGCGCCGGCTGATCGACCAGATGAGCGCGTACAAGCTCAACCGCCTGCACCTGCATCTGTCCGACGACGAGGGCTGGCGCATCGAGATTCCCGGCCTGCCCGAGCTGACCGCGATCGGCTCGCGCCGCTGCCATGACCCGAGCGAGACGCGCTGCCTGCTACCGCAACTCGGCTCCGGCCCGGACAACCGCTCGGGCGGCGGCTACCTGACGCGCGACGACTACGTGTCGCTGGTGCGCTACGCGGCCGCGCATTTCGTCGAGATCATCCCCGAGATCGACATGCCCGCGCATGCGCGGGCGGCCGTCGTGACGATGGAGGCACGCTACCAGCGGCTGCATGCGGCCGGCCGCGAACAGGAGGCGAACGCATACCGGCTGCTTGATCCACAGGACACGTCGAACCTGACGACGGTGCAGTTCTACGACCGGCGCAGCGACCTGAACCCGTGCGTGCCGGGCGCGCTCAATTTCGCATCGAAGGTGATCCGCGAGATCGCGGCGATGCATGCGGACGCGCAGGCGCCGCTGCACACCTGGCACTACGGCGGCGACGAGGCGAAGAACATCTTCCTCGGCGGGGGCTTCCAGCCGCTGAACGGCACCGATCCGAACAAGGGGCGCATCGACCTCGCCGCGCAGGACAAGCCGTGGGCGCGTTCGCCCGCATGCACGGCACTGCTCCAGCGCGGCGAGATCAAGTCGATCGACGAGTTGCCGACACGTTTCGCGCAACAGGTGAGCGCGGCGGTCAACGCGAACGGGATCGACACGATGGCCGCGTGGCAGGACGGCATCAAGCATGCGACCGGGCCGCAGGACTTCAGCACGCGCCACGTGATGGTGTCGCTGTGGGACACGATCTTCTGGGGCGCATCGGACAGCGCGCGCGACCTGAGCAGCAAGGGCTACCTGACGGTGCTCGCGCTGCCCGACTACCTGTACTTCGACTTCCCGTACACGCTCAACCCGCGCGAGCGCGGCTACTACTGGGGCTCGCATGCGACGGACGAGTACAAGGTGTTCTCGCTCGCGCCCGAGAACCTGCCGCAGAACGCCGAAGTGATGGGCGACCGCGACGGCAACACGTTCGAAGTGACAGGCACGGGCCCCGCGCCGCGCATCGAAGGCATGCAGGGGCAGGCGTGGGGCGAGGTGATGCGCAACGACACCTTCCTCGAGTACATGGCCTATCCGCGGCTGCTCGCGCTGGCCGAGCGCGCATGGCACCGGGCCGACTGGGAGCTGCCGTATGCGGCCGGCGTGCGCTTCAAGCGCGGCGACACGCATCACGTCGACACGGCCGCGCTGCAGCGCGACTGGGCCGGCTTCGCGACGCTGCTCACGCAACGCGAACTGCCGAAGCTCGACCGGGCCGGTGTCGGCTACCGGAAACCGACCTTCACGCTGACGAATCCGTGAACGGCTGAGCGGTTGCATGGCTGAGCGACGGCGCGACGCAGGCGAACGCATCGCGCCATCGCCCGCACCAAAGAAAAACGGCTTGCGACGCATCGCAAGCCGTTTTCGTTTTACCGGCCGGCCCGAACCCGCGGCGCGGATCAGCCCGGCGTCATCGCATCAGCATCAGGCCGGTTGCGCGGCCGCCCCGCTGCCCGACGGCGGCAGGCGCGCGCCGAGCTGTTCGGCATAGCGTGCCGCCGCGTTGCCGCAGACGATGTGGAACGTGTCGAGCGACACCCATGCGACGTCGAGCGCACCGAGCCGATCGCGATCGACCGCCGACGGATCGCGCACGACCACCCGCAGGCGCGTGGTCGCGACCGCGTCGAGCGACACGACGTTGGTCGCGCCGCCGAACACCGCGAGCCAGCGCGTCGGCTCCGGATCGAGCGGGCCGGCGGCCGCGCCCGTGACGGGCTGTGCGGCGGCGGCCGTCGCCGTCGATGCCGCGCCTGCCGCGCCGCTGCCGATGGCCGCACGCATCTCGTCGGCAATGATGTCGGCCTCCGGCCCGATGATCACCTGCACGCTGTTGCCGCCGCGCTTGAGCACGCCGCGCGCGCCGATCGACTTCAGTTCCGGCTCCGAGACTTTCTCCGGATCGACGACGGTCAGGCGCAAGCGCGTCGTGCACGCGTCGACGACCGACAGGTTGCCTGCCCCGCCGAGCGCGGCGATGTAGCGTTGCGCACGCGGCGCGGCAGCCGTCGCAGCGGCACCTGCAGCCGGCGCGACGAAGCCGCCCGATGCATACGATTCCGCGGCTGCATCGGCCGATGCCGGCTCACGGCCCGGCGTGGCCATGTTGAACTTGCGGATGAAGAAGCGGAACAGCCCGTAGTACGCGGCGCCGTACGCGATGCCGAGCGGGATCGCGATCCAGCCCTTCGTCGACAGCCCGTAGTTCAGCACGTAGTCGATCGCGCCGGCCGAGAACGTGAAGCCGAGCTTCACGCCGAGGATCTGGCAGATCGCGAGCGACAGCCCCGTCAGCACCGCGTGGATCACGTACAGCACCGGCGCGAGGAACATGAAGCTGAATTCGATCGGCTCGGTCACGCCGGTCAGGAACGACGTGAGCGCCATCGAGAACAGCAGGCCGCCGACCATCGCGCGGCGTTCCTTCGGCGCTTCGTGCAGCATCGCGAGACACGCGGCCGGCAGGCCGAACATCATGATCGGGAAGAAGCCGGCCATGAAAGTGCCCGCGGTCGGGTCGCCCGCGAAGAAGCGGTGCAGGTCGCCGTGCACGATCTCGCCGCCGGCGGGCGGCGTGAAGTTGCCGAACACGAACCATGCGAGCGAGTTGATGATGTGATGCAGGCCCGTGACGAGCAGCAGGCGGTTCAGGAAGCCGAACACGAACGCACCGATCGCGCCCGCCGTCGTCAGCCACTGGCCGGCCGCGTCGATCAGATGCTGGACCGGCTGCCAGACGTACCCGAACGCGATGCCGAGCACCACGCAGACCAGCCCCGTGATGATCGGCACGAACCGTTTGCCGCCGAAGAACGCGAGGTAGTCCGGCAGCTTGATGTCCTTGTAGCGGTTGTACAGCAGGCCCGCGACCACACCCGCGATGATCCCGGACAGCACGCCCATGTTCAGCTTGGGATCGATGTCCTTCATGATCGCGGTTTCGATCAGGTAGCCGATCGCGCCCGCGAGCGCCGCCACGCCGTTGTTGTCCTTCGCGAAGCCGACCGCCACGCCGATCGCGAACAGCAGCGGCAGGTTGTCGAAGATCGCACCGCCGGCGTCGGCGATCATCTTGATGTTGAACACGTCCGGCTGGCCGAGTCGCAGCAGGATGCCGGCAACCGGCAATACCGCGATCGGCAGCATCAGCGCCCGGCCCAGGCCCTGTATTTTCAGAAACGGATTCCCGTTCATTCAGTCCTCCAATCCTTGTCTCGTCATTAATCGTCGTTGACCTAATTGCTTTCGTCTTGAAACCGGTCGCGAACCTGCCGTCGACGCTCAGTCGAGCGGCCAGACCTCGCGGCTTGCTGCCCTTACCGCCTGTGCCGAATCGAGCGCGAGCAGATCCTGCGCGCGCTGACGGCACAACTGGTAATCGAGACGGCGCACACGCGCCTTGATGCCCGGCACCGATACGGGGTCGACCGACAGTTCGGTCACGCCGAGGCCCACCAGGATCGGCACCGCGAGCGGATCGCCGCCGAGTGCGCCGCACACGCCCACCCACTTGCCGTGCTTCGCGGCGCCGCGCACCGCGATGTCGATCAGGCGCAGCACCGCCGGATGCAGGCCGTCGGATTGCGCGGCGAGATCGGCCTGGCAGCGGTCCATCGCGAGCGTGTACTGCGTCAGGTCGTTGGTGCCGATCGACAGGAAATCCGCGTGCTGCGCGAGCTGGTCGGCCAGCAGCGCGGCGGACGGCACCTCGATCATCACGCCGACCTCGATCGGCTCGGTGCGGCCCTGGGCGCGCGCGAATTCGTCGATGCGCTTTTTCAGGCGCACGAGTTCGCCCGCGTCGGTCACCATCGGCAGCAGGATGCGCACCGCACCGAACGGCTTCACCGCGAGCAGGCCCTGCAACTGATCGTCGAGCAGATCGGGGCGCACCTGCGCGAGACGGATGCCGCGCAGGCCGAGCGCCGGGTTCGGTTCGGGCGGCAGCGTCAGGTAGTCGACCTCCTTGTCGGCGCCGACGTCGAGCGTGCGGATGATCGCCGTGCGGCCCTGCAGCGCGTCGACGATCGACTGGTAGCTCTGCTGGTGCTCGACGACCGTCGGCGCGGCCTGGCGATGGATGAACATCAGCTCGGTACGCAGCAGGCCGACCGCGTCGGCGCCGTTGTCGACCGCGGTGTTCGCGTCGTCGAGCGTCGCGATGTTCGCGGCGACCTCGATCGCGCGGCCATCGACCGTCGCGGCCGCTTCACCGGCCAATTGCCGGTTCGCCTCGCGCACGCCGTCCAGGCGCTGGCGCTCGTGCCGCGCACGTTCGACGTCGAGCGCGGTCGGCGCGTGTTCGAGCCGGCCCGCGCTCGCATCGACGACGACCTGCGTGCCGTCCGGAATCGCGTACAGCGCATCGCCGACCGCAACCAGCGCCGGGATGCCGAGCTGCCGCGCGATGATCGCCGCGTGCGACGTCGCGCCGCCGCGCGCCATCACGAGCGCGGTCACGCGCTGGCGATCGAGCGACGACAGGTCGGACGGCGTGAATTCCTCGGCCGCGAGCACCGCTTCGTCGGGCAGCGCACGTGCAGCACCGTTCGTATGACCGAGCGCGCGCAGCACGCGCTTCTCGATGTCGCGCAGGTCGGCCGCGCGTTCGGCGAGCAGCGCATCGTCGAGCTTCGACAGCGTGTCGATCTGCGTGCGGATCGTCGCGCGCCACGCGAAGCCCGCGCTCTTGCCGAGGCTGATCAGGTCGCGCGCCGCGTCGATCAGCGTCGGGTCTTCCAGCAGCACGCGGTGCACCGCGAAGATGCCCGCTTCGCCGACCGCGCCGCGCGCCGATGCGTTGCGCACCGTTTCGTCGAGTTCGGCGTCGACGGCCTTCAGCGCCTGGTCGAGCTGGCGGCTTTCCGTGGCCGGCGTGCCGGCGGCCTGCTCGGGCGGCACGATTTCCGCATCGTCGAGACGCACCAGCGTGCCGACCGCGATGCCGGGCGCCGCGCACACGCCTGCGAGCGTGTTCGGGTCGATGGGTGCACCGACGTTGCGTGCGACCGTCTGCGGCGCGGGCGACCTCAGCCGCGCCGGTTTTTCCTCGACTTCGCCGTGCGCTTCGCGCAGCAGCTCGTGCTCGACCGCATCGACGGCCTGCTGCGCATGCGCGCCACGGCCGACCAGTTCGACCGTCGCGCCTTCGCCGGCGCCGAGGCCGAGCAGGCCGACGACGCTCGCGATCGACGCCTTGCGGCCGTCGAACAGCACGTCGACGGTCGCGTCGAACCCGCGCACGGATTCACGCGCCCGCGCGGCCGGCCGCGCATGCAGGCCGCCCGGCTGCGCCAGCACGATTTCACGGCGCACTTCGTTCTGCGCCGCGGCGCCGGCTTGCGCCGCCTGCACGGCCGCTTCGCCCTTGCCGCGCAGCACGAGCAGCGGCGTCTTGCCGGCGGTCGCAAAGCCGCTGGCACGATCGACGACCTCGAACGCATCCGAGTTGGCGATAGCGATCACCGACACGAGCGAATGCGCGCTGCGCGCCACCGCGTCCTGGTCGAACTCGATCAGCAGCGTGCCGGCCTCGACACGCGCGCCCGCCTCGACGTGCGCGATGAAACCCTGCCCGTTCAGCTCGACCGTGTCGATGCCGATGTGCAGCAGCACTTCCGCGCCTTGCGGCGTCGTGATCGTCACCGCGTGGCCCGTGCGCGCGAGATGCGACACGACGCCCGCGCACGGCGCGACGAGCTGGCCCGCGAGCGGGTCGATGCCGATGCCGTCGCCGAACATCCCGCCGGAGAACACCGGATCGGGCACGTCGGCCAGCGCGACGATCGGCCCCGTCAGGGGGCTAAGCAGGGCGATCTGATCGTGGGTGGGGCTCTTCAACTGGGACTCCTCGGCGCGTCTCATCGGCGGTCTCGGCTATCAGTGCGTTTCGGTGACTTTGTTCAGGTGGCGCGGCGTGTCGGGATTGCGGCCGCGCGCAACGGCGAGATCCGCCGCCATCACGTAGAACGAAAGAATGGCGGCGATCGGGTCGAGCGCCGAATGGGCGGACTGCGCGAGCGGCAGCGTCGCGCCGGGTATGCCGGCGGGCGCCGCGAGCAGCACGGCGGCGCCGCGGGCGCGCATGTCAGCGGCAAGCTGCAGCAAGCCGGCCTGCTCGGGCCCCGGCGGAGCGAACACGAGCAGCGGATAGTCGCGATCGATCAGCTCCATCGGGCCGTGACGGACTTCGGCGCTCGAGAATGCCTCGGCCTGGATGCCGGACGTTTCCTTCAGCTTCAGCGCGGCTTCCTGCGCGATCGCGAGGCCCAGGCCGCGGCCGATCACGATCATCCGCTCGACACCCGCCAGCGCGGCCACCGCCTGCGACCAGTCGAGCTGGCCGGCCTGTGCGAGCACGTCGGGCAGGCCGCGCAGTGCGGCCATCAGCGCGGCGTCGCGCTGCCAGTGCGCGACGATCTGCGCGGACAGCGACAGCATCGCGATATAGCTCTTCGTCGCGGCCACCGACAGTTCGGGGCCGGCGAGCAGCGGCAACTGGTGCTCGCACGCGTCGGCGAGCGGCGACGGCAACACGTTCACGGCGGCGACGGTGCGCGCGCCGGCTTCGCGCAGCGCGGCCATCGTATTGACGAGATCGGGGCTCTTGCCCGACTGGGAGAAGGCGATCGCGAGCTGGTCCTGCACCTTCAGCGGCGCCTGCTGCAGCGTCGCGACCGACATCGGCAGCGACGCGACCGGCACGCCGAGGCGGCTCATCGTCAGGCTCGCGAAATAGCTCGCGGCGTGATCCGAGCTGCCGCGCGCGACCGTCAGCGCGACGGCCGGCGGGTGATCGAGCAATTGGCCGGCGAGCGCTTCGACGCGCGTCGTGTCGGCGATCTGCGCGGCGACGACCTGGGCGGACTCGCGCGCTTCCTTAAGCATATTCGACAATCGATTCTCCTTCGACGTAGGTCGCGGTGAGGTTCAGGTCGCGGTCGAACACCACGAGGTCGGCCCATGCGCCGCGCTCGAGGCGACCGCGATCGGCGACGCCGAGGTAGTCGGCCGCGTAGCGCGACATCCGGTTCGACACGTCGGCGATCGGCAGGCCGAGCGACACGAGGTTGCGCAGCGCCTGGTCCATCGTCAGCGTGCTGCCGGCGAGCGTGCCGTCGGCGAGGCGCACGCCGCCGAGGCACTTCGTCACGTGCTGACTGCCGAGCCGGTATTCGCCGTCGGGCATGCCCGTGGCCGACGTGCTGTCGGTCACGACGTACAGGCGCGGGATCGCGCGCAGCGCCGCACGAATCGCGCCCGGGTGGACGTGCAGCAGATCGGGGATGATTTCCGCGTATTCGGCGTGGGCAAGCGCGGCCCCCACCAGGCCCGGGTTGCGGTGATGCAGCGGCGACATCGCGTTGAACAGGTGCGTGAAGCCGCATGCGCCGTGCTTGAGCGCGGCCACCGCGTCGTCGTAGGTCGCGAGCGAATGGCCGAGCTGAACGCGCACGCCGCGCGCGGCCATCTCGCCGATGATCTCGATGTGGCCGGCGATTTCCGGCGCGAGCGTGACGACGCGGATCGGTGCGATCGACAGGTACTTCAGCACTTCGTCGAGCACGGCCGACACGGCCGCGTCGGGCTGCGCGCCGAGCTTGCCGGGGTTGATGTACGGGCCTTCGAGGTGCACGCCGAGCACGCGCGCGCCGCCCGGCGTGCGGGTGCGCGCGACGGTGCCGAGGTTCGCGACGACCTGCATCAGTTCGTCGCGCGGCGCGGTCATCGTCGTCGCGAGCAGGCTCGTCGTGCCGAATTGCGCGTGCGTGCGGGCGATCGTCTCGATCGCGTCGCCGCCTTCCATCACGTCGGCGCCGCCGCCGCCATGCACGTGCAGGTCGATGAAGCCGGGCAGGATGTAAGGCGCGTCGTTCTTCGCGGGATCGACGGGCTTGCCGTCGAGGGTCGTGATGCGGCCGTTCTCGCTATCGAGCGAACCGTGAATCCAGCCGTCGGGGGTAAGGATGTTTCCAGTCAGCATGACGTTCTCTTGATGATCTGGTGACGCGGGCATCCGCGTCGTGATTTGCAAATCCGTGTCGTTGCTTCACGCGTGTCGCGCGCAGGCAGTCTCGCGCGTCAGCGTTTCAGTTCGGCGACGAAGTCGTAGTAGTCGTCGCGGCAATACGTTTCACTCACTTCGATCGCGCGCTGGTCGGCGCCGTAGCCGATTCGCGTGATCACCAGCAGGGCCGATCCCGGCTTCACCGCCATCCATTTCGCGATCGCGTGCGTCGCGTTCGCCGCGCGAAAGTGCTGCAGCGCGCGCACGACGGTCATGCCGCGCGCTTCGAGGTATTCGTACAGCGACGCGCCGAGCACCTGCGGATCGGGCACCACCGCGGCCGGCAGCGTCGAGTGCTCGACTGCCATCACGATGCCGTCCGCGCGGCGCAGTCGTTCGAGCCGCGCCACCGTCGCGCCGGGCGCGAGGCCGAGACGCGTGATCTCGTCGCGGTTTGCGGCGCGCAGCGTGCGCGACAGCCACACCGAATCGGGCACGAAGCCGCGCTGCTGCATCTTCGCGGTGAAGCCGACGAGACGCGACAGCGGATCGGCGACGCGCGGCGTGATGAAGCTGCCCGCCCCGCGGGCCCGCTTGATCAGCCCCTGCTCGACCAGCAGCGCGAGGGCGCGACGGGCCGTGATCCGCGACACGCCGACCGACACCGACAGCAGCCGTTCCGACGGCAGCGCCTCGCCGGCCCGCCACGCGCCGGCGTGGATCGCGCTCGCCAGGTTGTGGGCGAGCTGCAGATAGAGCGGCGTATCGCTGAGGGGATCGGGCGCCAGTTCGGACCAGCCGGTTTCCATGTGCCTCCGGGTGTCGGACGACGACCTCAGGCCGTCGAAAGTGAGGGCATTATATAACCACAATAATACCAGTCAACGAACTGGTATTAGTGGTGCCAAAATCGCCGGAAGCCTTGCCCGGCAAGCGTTTTAGTTCCCACAAACCCTTTGTTTACAATGAAATACGGGGTAGGGATTTACCCGGATTGGTATCCAAGGGGACAGTTCCAGTACGCGGTTCGGTCAGGTTTTGGGTGCGAATATGAGACCTGGATAGAACCAGTTTGGCCAACTGGTATGCACTGGTGGCGAGGCCCCGCGCGTTCGGCGGCGCGCGCCGGTTGCGTCAGTGGAATCAGTGGAATTCGCGGCTCGACGTGCGCAGGCCGCCGAGCAGCGGCGTCAGATCCTCGAAGTGCTGCACGACGAGATGCCTCACGTCGCTCGCGACCTGCCACACGCCGGACGCGGCAAGCAGCCGCGAATCGAGGGTTTCGCGGCGCTGCCGCGCGAGCAGCTCGGGCCGGACGATCAGGTTCACGCAGCCCGTTTCGTCCTCGAGCGTCATGAACATCACGCCTTTCGCGGTGCCCGGCATCTGCCGCGCGGTCACGAGCCCGCATGCACGCGCGAGCCGGCCGTCGGGGCGGTCGTGCAATTCGGCCGCGGACGACAGCCGCCGCGCGCGCAGTTCGGGCCGTAGCAGCGCGACGGGGTGGCGGTTCAGCGTGAGGCCGGTGGTGTGATAGTCGGCGAGGATGTCGTCGGCTTCCGACGGCGCGCCAAGCGCGGGCTTCTCCACTTCGTCGATCGGCGCGGTCGCGAGCAGGTCGCGTTCGGGGGCCGCTGCAACCGCTTGCCATAGCGCATCGCGGCGATGACCGGCGAGCGTCGCAAGCGCGTTCGCGGCGGCGAGCGCTTCGAGATCGCGGCGTTCGAGCTGCGCGCGCCGCGCGAGGGTGTCGACGTTGTCGAACCGGCCGGCCGCCGTGCGCGCGGCTTCGATGCGGCGTGCGGCGGCTTCGCCGAGCCCCCGCACGAGCGACAGGCCGAGCCGCACGGCGGGCTGGCCATCGGGAGGTGGCTGGTCGGGCAGTACTTCGAGCGATGCTTCCCAGTTGCTCTGTGTCACGTCGATCGGCAGCACCCGCACGCCGTGCCGCTTCGCGTCCTGCACGAGCTGCGACGGCGGGTAGAAACCCATCGGCTGGCTGTTCAACAGCGCGGCGAGGAAGATCGCCGGTTCGTGGCATTTGAGCCAACTGCTGGCGTACGCGAGTTTCGCGAAGCTGGCTGCGTGGCTTTCGGGGAAACCGTATTCACCAAAGCCTTTGATCTGTTCGAAGATCTGTTCGGCGAATTCACGTGTGTAGCCTCGTTCGAGCATGCCGTGGACGATCTTGTCGTGGTACTTCTCGAGATTGCCCTTGCGCTTCCATGCAGCCATTGCACGGCGCAGATCGTCCGCTTCGCCGGGTGTGAAACCGGCCGCGACGATCGCAATCTGCATCACCTGTTCCTGGAAGATCGGTACGCCAAGCGTACGCTTGAGCACTTCCTTGAGCGCGTCGCTCGGGTAAGTCACCTCGCCCTCCTCTTCGCCCGCCATGATCCTGCGCCGCTTCAGATACGGATGCACCGCGCCGCCCTGAATCGGGCCGGGCCGCACGATGGACACCTGAATCACGAGGTCGTAGTAATTGATCGGTCGAAGGCGCGGCAGCATCGACATCTGCGCGCGCGATTCGATCTGGAACACGCCGACCGTGTCGGCGCGACAGATCATGTCGTAGGTCTTTTTGTCATCCTGAGGAATATGCTCTAGTGTGAATGGCTTCCCATCAGGCAGCGGTGGCCCGCGCCACGCAGTGCGCATGTCGAATGCTCGATGCAGGGCGGACAGCATGCCGAGCGCGAGCACGTCGACCTTCATCAGCCTGAGCGATTCGAGATCATCCTTATCCCACTGGATCACGCGTCGCCCATCCATCGCGGCGTTCTCGACCGGTACGAGCCGCGTAAGCTTGCCACGACTGATCACGAAACCGCCTGAGTGCTGTGACAGGTGACGCGGAAAATTGAGCAGGCGTGCGGCGAGTTTGGCCCATGCCTGAATGATTGGGGCTCCGGGATCAAGGTCGATAGACGCGAATTGCTGCAGTAGATCGCGACTACCGTCAAACCAGCGATGCCCCTTCGCGACTCGGTCGATCAACATCGGATCGACGCCGAGCGCCTTGCCGGTTTCGCGCAATACGCCACGCGGACGGTAAGTCGATACGGCAGCCGCGAGTGCGGCACGATTCTTTCCGTATTTTTTGTAGATGTGTTGAATCACCTCTTCCCGACGCTGATGCTCGAAATCGACGTCGATATCGGGCGGCTCTCCCCGTTTCTCGCTGATGAAACGCTCGAACAGCATCGTGCTCTGATCGGGACTTACTTCGGTAATGCCAAGGCAATAGCAAACAACCGAATTAGCCGCCGAACCTCGCCCTTGACACAGGATGTTCTGACTACGTGCGTACTTGACGATGTCATAGACAGTCAGGAAGAACGGCTCATAGCTGAGCTTTGCGATCAACGTCAATTCATAGTCGATTCGTTCCCAGACATGCTCTGGCACATCTCCGGAATAGCGACGACGCGCGCCTGCCCTGGTTTCCTGTGCCAGATAACTCGTTGGCGTATGACCTTCGGGCACGATCTCGTCGGGATACTCATAGCGCAGCGTGTCGAGTTCGAAGTGACACGCATCGAGAATCGCGCACGTCTGCGCAATCTCCTCCGGCGAGAACAGATTCCCGATCCGGTTCCGCCCGCGCAAATGCTGTTCCGCATTCGGCGCAAGCGCATACCCGCACTCGGAAACCGGCATGCCGACGCGAATCGCCGTCATCACGTCCTGCAGTTCCTTGCACGAGCGCCGGTGCATCGTCACGTCGCCCAGCGCGACGACACGCACGCCACGCCGCTCGCCGGCCGCACGAATCTCCTCGCGCTGCGCACCGTCCAGCGCGCGCTGCAGTTGCACGAGCCCGAGCCGCGCCCGCTCGCCGAACGTCGCGCGAAACCACGCGACCTGCGCATCGAGCACATCGGCACGTACCGGATACGTCGGCACGAGGATCGCGAAGCAATCAGGCATGCCGCGCAAATGCGCAAACTCCGCAGGCGGCGCCGACAGCATCCGCGACGTCAGCTTGTAAGTGCCCTTCGGCGACGCCATCCTCCGCCACGAAATCAGCTCGGACAGGTTGCCGTAGCCCTCGCGGTTCTGCGCCAGCAACACGAGCCCGAACGCGCCGGGGCCCGGATCGTGGCCGGGTGCGACTTCATCCGGCGTGACGTCGAAATACGACCCGATGACGAGCGGCAACCCCTTCGCCTTCGCCGCGACGTGCATGCGCGGCGCGCCTGCAAGCGAGCATTCGTCGGTGATCGCGATCCCGCGATAGCCGAGCTCGACCGCGCGCTCGACCAGTTCCTCCGCATGCGACGCGCCATGCAGGAACGAAAAGTTCGAACGGCAGAACAACTCCGCGTAATCGGGCAGCCAGCTGAATTCCGCAACCATCACCGCTCACCCGAACAGGCCGTGCAGGAACCAGCGCGGCTCGGCCTCGCTCCCCGCCCGCTCCTTGAACACCCAGTAGCACGCACCGGCCTCGTCCTGCGCGACGCAGTAATCGCGCGCAGCGAGCTGACCGTCGAACCACCCGGCCTCGATCCGCTCCACCGACGACATCATCCTCAGCGGCGTATGAAATACCGGCCGCTCCCCGCGCATCAACAGCGGCAGCGGCTCCGCCAGCAACCACGCTGGCCTCGGCGGCACGGCGGGCGGCCCGGCAGCCGGCTTGCCGGCCTGCGTATCGAGCGGCAGCCAGCGGTTCGCGGCCTCGGGCCGGTGATCGGCGACGGGCGCTGCGCGCAGCACGTTGTCCGCGCCGAGCCTTGCGACCAGCAGCTCGAACAGCCGCGCGCGCGTCTCCTTCGTGCCGCCCGGCTCGGGGAAAAGATCGTCGGCCGGCGGCGCGACCGATTCGACGCGCGTGGCCTTCAGACGCACGGCGATCACCGCGGCCGGCAACTCGACGCGCGCGAGCCGCTCGCCGAGCAGCCGCATGAAATGCGTTTCATCGCGCACGGGCGACGCGAATGCGAGTTCGAGCGGCGTCGGCGGCACGGCCTGGCGGCCGCGCTCGTGCTCGAGATCGAACGTCATCGCGGCCAGCGACAGGTGCCGCGCGGCCAGCCAGCCGCACAGCTGCACGACGAGCCGCCGCGCCACGAACAACACGGCTTCCGCGTATTCGACCCGCTCCTGCAATTCGAGCCGCACGTCGAACACGGGCGGCACCGCCATCCACGCAAGCGGCTCGACCGCGTCGCCATACGCACGATCGAGCGCGGCCAGCAGCGCGGGGCCGCAACGGCGCTGCAGCCCCGCGCGCGGCAGGCCGCGCAGATCGGCGAGCGTGCGGCAACCGAGGCCATCGAACCAGCCTGCATACGGACGCGCATCGGGCAGCAGCACACAGGGCAGCCTGTCGAGCACACGGACAAGCGAGGCCGGGCTCGCGACGCGGCGCCGGATCCGCGCACGGGCCGACACACGCGCGAGCAGCCACGCGCCGCCCCCGGT